>JAGVOR010000133.1 GCA_020052635.1 Candidatus Omnitrophota bacterium | reverse complement strand
CGTCAGATTATTATCTGTAACGATACTGTCAGAGTGATGCGAGCCATATTCATTAATATGACTTACCGCCTCATCCAGGCTAGCCACTACTTTTACGGACAAAATCAAATCCGAGTATTCAGTGCGGTAATCCTTTTGGGTAGCCAGCCTCACCCAGCCGGCAATCTTTTGGGTAAATTTACAGCCGCGAATTTGCACTCCGGCATCCTTAAAACTTTTGAGCATCCCGGGCAAAAACCGCGCCGCTACATCCTGATGCACCAACATGCCCTCCATAGCATTACAAACTCCCGGGCGCTGGCACTTGGCATTAAAACAAATGTTCTGCGCCATGTTTAAATCCGCGTCTTCATCCACATAAACATGACAAATCCCTTTATAATGCTTAATTACGGGAATCGTAGAAAGCTTGACCACTTTTTTAATCAACTCTTCCCCGCCGCGCGGAATCACTACGTCGACGTAATCATTTAATTTAAGCAAATGGTTTACTGCCAGCCGCTCAGTTGAATTAATCAAATTAATCGCACCGTCGGCAACGCTGTGTTTTTGCAAAACTGACTTTAAAACATTAAAGATCGCTAAATTAGAGTTTAATGCCTGGCTGCCGCCGCGCAAAATCACGCTGTTACCGGACTTAAAACAAAGTCCGATACAATCCGCCGTCACGTTAGGCCGGGACTCATAGATAATTGCCACCACACCGATCGGTGAACGCACCTTCTGGATACTTAAACCACTAGCCGCATTCCAGGCCCGCATCACCTCATCTACCGGATCTTTAAGTTTAGCGATTTGGCACAGCGAATCCGCCATTTGCATAATCCTTGCCTGATCCAAACTTAACCGGTCAATAAAAGCTCTGGTTAAGCCGCAAGCACTGGCAATATCTTTACGATTAGCCTTTAAAATAGCCTCTTGCTTCTCCAGCAAAGCCGCCGCCATATCCTCTAAAACCGCATTTTTTGCCGTAGAGGATAGGGTCGCCAGGCGGAATGAAGCGCTTTTTGCAAGTTTAGCAATATTAATTATCTGATTTTTAAGATTTTGTTTCATCGGGGTAAAAATATTGTACCCTGACTAAAAGGGTCATTGGTCAACTTGCGAATTATCTTTTCCAGCCTGCCGTGGGCGATTACACAAGGCACTCCGGCTTCAACCGCAATGCGCGCAGCTTCAATCTTAGTCACCATCCCTCCGACGCAGATTTTTTTATTCGTCGGACAAGCCAAGGATTTAATCTCCCCGGTAATTTTATCTACCCGCCGGATGATTTTTCTGTTTTTATCTAAGAGCCCTTCCACATCGGACAAAATAATCAAAAGATCCGCCTCCACCAGCTGTGCCACCAGCGCCGATAAACGGTCATTATCGCCGAGCTTAATTTCCTCGGTAGCCACCGTATCATTTTCATTAATAATCGGCACGCAATTTAACTTTAATAAAGTATTCAGGGTATGCTTGGCATTAGTATAACGGACCCCTAAAAAATCATCCCAGCTCAAGAGCAGTTGGGCGCAATTTAATTTAAACTTGGCCAGGGCCAGCTTATAAACATGCATCAACTCATGTTGCCCGATCGCCGCTGCCGCCTGCAGGTCTTGCAGTTTTTTCGGCCGCTCGGAAAGCTTTAAGATCGACATCCCCAAAGCGATCGCTCCGGAAGAAACCAGCACCACTTCCTTGCCTTGCTTGAGTAAATCCGAAACCTGTTTGGCGATTTTACCCGCTAAACGAGTATCCAGTTTATTCGCTTTACCGCTAAAAAGGCTGGAACCGACCTTAACCACTATCCTTTTATATTTTTTTTGCGACCGCATCCATTAACTCCTCTGTTCCTTCTTTGTTCAATGCCGACACCGGATAAACGGTTTTCTTGACCGCTCTTTTAAATCGTTTTAAATTCTCATCCGCCCCCGCTAAATCCATTTTATTGGCGCAAATAATCTGGGGTTTCTTATAAACCTGCCGGCTGTAATTTTTTAATTCCAGGTTGATATCTTTATAATCTTGAACCGGATTGCGCCCGTCAAAACCTGCCATATCGATCAGATGAATCAAGACCGTAGTGCGCTCAATATGTTTCAAAAACTTCACTCCCAAGCCCCGGCCCGCGGAGGCACCCTGAATTAAACCGGGAATATCTGCAATCACAAATTTGCGATGGCTGCTATTAACCACCCCTAAGATCGGCCCGGTAGTCGTAAAAGGATAGGGGGCAATTTTGGGGTGCGCATTAGAAACCGCAGCAATCAAGGTGGATTTACCGGCGTTAGGAAAACCGATCACTCCCACATCCGCCAGTAATTTTAAGTTCAATTCGATGATCTTATCTTCACCCGGCTCTCCGGCTGTTGCATCCCGGTGGAAAGAATTACCCCGGCCGCCCGCGCCGCCCCGGGCCACCACCACCTGTTCACCATCGCTATCGAGGTCCCGTAAAATCGAACCGCTAGCCGCATCCTTAATAATCGTTCCCAGCGGAACCCGGACAATCACATCCTGGGCATTTTTGCCTTTTTTCTTGTTACCTGAGCCCTGGCCGCCATTCGCCCCGAAAAAATGGCGATGATGCTGAAAATCCAGCAAAGTTAGCAGGTTACGGTCGGCGCGGACAATAATATCCGCCCCCTTACCTCCGGGCCCGCCGTCCGGGATTCCTTGGCGCTGGTATTTATCCCGATAGAGGCTTTGACAACCCCTGCCTCCTGAACCAGCCTTTAGATTAATTCTCGCCCCGTCGATAAACACTGGATTAAAGGCCTAAAACAATCGATTTAATTTTAAGCTCGGTCAATTGGTCGCGATGGCCTTTTTGCCAATGCGAGTTTTTGCGGCGGCGGTGTTTATAAGAAAGGGTCTTTTCACCCAAACTATGCTTGAGGACTACTACTTCAACCTTAGCCCCTTTAACGTAAGGCTGGCCGATCTGAATTTTCCCGCCGTCAGCAACCAGTAAAACCTTATCAATATCAATCTGGCCACCTTTAGCCAAATCCTGTTTACTAACTTCAATCGTATCATCTTTTTTTACGCTATACTGTTTTGACCCAACTTCAATCACGGCATACATTTGATAACCTCCCTCAACTGCTTACGGCAGTCCTGCCTGCCGGCAGGCTTAAAGTTAATAAAGCTGAAACTAGAATTTGTTATTATATACCCCCAGGATTACAGGGTCAAGCTAAAAATTAAGGTAAAGTGGCTCAAAAAAGCGATTCTTCCCGGATGCAGCTTATTCCCGAAAAGAGGGGGAAAACCCCTTCTTTCCGGGAAAATCATCATTTTAACTGAATTTAATATCTTCCAGGTGGGCGGTAGGGTTAGAAATAAGGTTAATCTTAATCCGGTATTTACGCTCAACCGCCCGCAATGCCTCCTTATCCTTTAAAATTTCATCGATTACTGGCGGAGCCAGGGTAAGCGAAGCCTGTTTTAAATTTTTACCCTTCAGGTAGCGTTTGAGCTCTTTTAAAGCAAAAATCCCCAGGGTCTGCGGGGAACGCAGTTTACCTTTTCCTTTGCAATATGGGCAGGGATGAAAAGAAAGCATCTGCACGGTCTTGTGTATTCGCTCCCGGGTCATTTCGACAATCCCGAACTTTGAGATCCCCAGGATATCGTATTTTGCCCGATCTCCGGATAAGGCATTTTTCAAAATATTCAGCAATTCCCGGCGGTGGCCTTCCCGTTCCATATCGATAAAATCGATCACGATAATTCCGCCTAGATCACGCAGTACCAGCTGCCGGGCAATTTCCACGGCCGCCTCGGCATTCACCTTGAAAGCCATATCCTCCTGGTTGACTTTTTTCTTAAAACCTCCGCTGTTTACGTCAATCACCACCAGGCCTTCCGTAGGCTCAATGATCAGATAAGCCTTGGATTTCATATAAACATGGCTCTCGAAGATACGATTAACCTGCTTCTCCACATCTTTAGCGGCAAACAGGTCATCGCCGCGGTAAAGCTCAACCTTACGGCTTAAGTAACTTAAGAACGTGCGCATAAAATGCTGAATGCGGTAAAATTCGGGCTTAGAATCAACGATCAGCTTAGTGACATCCTCGGTAAAAGAATCACGGAT
>JAGVOR010000148.1 GCA_020052635.1 Candidatus Omnitrophota bacterium | reverse complement strand
ATGGAACGCGCCGGGTTGCTTAAAAAAGAGCTCGGCGGCGGCTCGATGACTTTCCTGCCGATTGTCGAAATCCTGCAGGGTGATCTTACCGGTTATATTCCCACTAATTTAATTTCCATGACCGACGGACAACTTTATTTTTCTACCGGACTTTTTAACAAAGGGGTCAAGCCGGCGATTGATTTCGGCCTATCGGTTTCCCGTATCGGAAATAAAGCTCAGTGGCCGGCGGTCAAGGCTTTAAGTAAATCTTTGCGTCTGGATTATCTGCAGTATAAAGAATTACTGCAGATGACCCAGCTGCGTACTTCCGGGCTTTCGCAGGAGGCCGAAGACCGCTTGAAAAGAGGGGAGGCAATCAGCCAGTTAATTACTCAGGATAAGAACCGGCCGGTTTCTATCGAAGAGCAGATAATTTACCTTTATGCTTTAAATCACGGTTTACTGGATAACCTATCGACGGCTCAGGTGCGGCAGTTTCGTTTGGAGATTCTGGATTATTTCCAGCGGGCTAAGCCGGATTTTTGCCTCAAGATCCGCCAGGGCAGGGAATTAAGCGAAGATCTAAGGATAATCTTAGAGCAGACCCTGGAGGTTTATTTAAAGGAAGAGGTTAAATAAGCCGATGCGGACAATGGCCGTAATCAAAAAGGATATGGAGTTTAATCGCGGGCTTTCTTCTTTGATCGAAGTTTTAAAGAATATCGCCGTTTCGCAATACCGCTCTTTAGAACATAAATTCGGCGGTTTTGATAAATTTATGCAAGCGGTAGAAAGCTGCTTCGATTTTATCGATCTGGAGGTAATTAAACATCATTTTTTAAACCCCCGGAATAAAGCCCAGTTAGTGGTAGCCGTTACTTCCGATAGCGGGCTTTTGGGCGGATTGAATATGCAGGTAATTTCCCGGGCTTTAGCGGAATTAACGGCTGGCCCGGGCCAGTTGGTCGTCATCGGAGAGCGGGGCAAAATGTATGCCCAGGAGAGCGGGGTGGGTTTTACGGCTTTTCCGGGAATTAATGATGAGGAGCGCCTCCCGCAGGCCTTTCAGCTACGGGATTATTTATTCAGAAATGCTTTAAGAGGGAAATTCGGGCTGCTCAAAGTAGTTTACCCGCATCCGGTCTCTTTTACTGTGCAGAGAGTAGAGGTGGTTAATTTTTTGCCGTTTCGTCCGGAATCCTTGCCCGGCGCGCAAAAACCCGATAAACTGGCCTTGATGCAGAAGGTTATCTTTGAATCCAAGCTGGGGGATTTGATCGAATACCTGATTTATTTATGGATGGGCCAGCGGATTTTTGATATTTTCGGTTTAAGCCGCCTGTCGGAGTTTGCCGCCCGCTATGTGCATTTGGAAGATAGCTTAAGGCGGCTTAAAGAAATGGACCTCAAATTAAGGCTGCAGTATTTCAGGGTGCGGCATGAAATTATCGACCAGAGCATGCGGGAGCTGTTTAGCGCGCGGCTTTTATATAACGCTTAATTAAAGATTATCGAGAGAGAGATAGCGATGACCCAGGAAAAATTTAAAGTTAATGGCAAGATAACGGCGGTGCAGGGTCCGGTAGTGGATGTGAAATTTCCCAGCGCCGAAGAGGTGCCGAATATTTACGCGATGCTTCTGACCAAGACGATCGATCAAACGGAGGTATTTTTAGAGGTGGCTGAACATTTGCCCGGTAATGTCGCCCGGTGCATTTCGATTAATTCCACCACGAATATCCAGCGCTACGCAGAGGCCCAGTTTTACGGCCCGTCAATTCAAATTCCGGTGGGGGACGGCCTCTTCGGCCGCCTGATCAATGTTGTGGGCCAGCCGATCGACCAGGGCGGACCGATTCAGCATCAGGAAAAAAGCTCAATCCGCAAGACCGATATGGGCAGCCGGATGCGGGTGAGCAGGAATAAAGATGAACGGCGCAGCTTCGAAGTGATGGAAACCGGGATCAAGATTATTGATTTACTGTCCCCGTTGGTTAAAGGGAGTAAGACCGGTATCTTAGGGGGCGCCGGGCTTGGCAAGAGCGTTTTGACCCTGGAGATTATTCAGCATATCGTTAAGCGTTATCAGGGGTCTTGCGTTTTTGTCGGTATCGGCGAACGTATCCGCGAAGGGAACGAATTGTATTATGAACTTAAAAACCACGATGTTTTATCCAAGACGATGATGGTTTTCGGCCAGATGAATGAACCGCCGGGAGCGCGATTTGCGGTGGCGATGACCGGGATCACCATGGCCGAAGCCGTGCAGAAGAAGAACCAGGATGTTTTAATGTTTTGCGATAATATCTTCCGGTTTGTCCAGGCCGGTTCGGAGATTTCAACCCTCCTGGGAAGAGTGCCTTCGGAGACCGGGTATCAGCCTACCCTTTTATCCGAGGTCAGCGAATTTCATGAGCGGATCCGTACGACCCAAGATTCCGGAGGTTCGATTACTTCGATCGAAGCAGTCTATGTGCCGGCGGATGATCTTACGGATCCGGCGGTTGTAGCGATTTTTAGTTTTCTGGATTCGGTGCTGGTTTTGTCCCGCGAAAGGATCCAGCTGGGCCTGTATCCGGCGATCGACCCGTTATTATCCAGTTCATCGAACCTGGATATTGATATCGTCGGCAAACGCCATTTCGATATTGCCCAGGATGTGATCCGGATTTTTCAACGCTATGAAGAACTGCGCCGGATCGTTTTGGTCGTCGGCATCGATGAATTGTCTTCCAGCGACCGGATTATTTATGAACGGGCGAGGAAAATGCAAAATTTCCTGACCCAGCCGTTTTTCGTCGGAGAGGCTTACACCGGTAAAAAGGGGGCTTATGTGACGATTGAGCAGACGCTGGAGGGTTGCGAAAAGATTATCTGCGGCAAGATGGACAGCCAGCCGGAGCAGTCTTTATATTTAATCGGTGCTTTGCCTTAAACCCAAAGAAAGATGACTAAAAAAATCGATTTACAATTAGCGGAAATCCTGGTGGAAAAGAAACTGATCACCCGCGATGAAGTAGCTGGGTTTTTGCAGGAGGCGGAGAATACCAGCCATGATTTTAAGCAGGTGCTCATCAAGCATAGCCTGTTTCCTGAAAATGAACTGCTTAAACTTCTTGCCGAAAAATTAAAGATTAGCTGCGTTAATCTTAAGGAATTAGTAATTGATAAGGAGGTGATTGCTAAAGTCCCTTTAAAAATCGCTTCTTATTATAAATTTATTCCGGTGGGGCTTAAAGGGAGAACTTTGACGGTGGCCGTCTCTTATCCTTTGGATATTATTACTCTCGATGAAATCCGGACCCAGCTGGGGTTGGATTTGGAGATGGCTTTAGCCTGCGCCAGCGATGTTTCGGAGGAACTGAAGAAATATTACGGCTTAGGGGCGGAGACTTTAGAAAAAATCAGCTCACAGGCCATGTCCAACGCGATGCCCGCCAGCGAACAAAATAAGGCCCAGGATGCAGTGGAGGATATCGAAAAACAGGCTACCGATGCCTCAGTGATCAAATTAGTCAATCAGATAATTTTAGAGGCCTGGCGTAAGCGGGCTACCGATATTCATATTGAACCTTACCGGCAAGGTTTATCCGTACGCTACCGGATCGACGGGCTGCTTTATGACGCTAATGTCCCGGTGGAAATCAGGAATTTTTTAAGCGCGATTATTTCCCGGATTAAGATTATGTCTAATTTGAATATCGTCGAGCGCCGCCTGCCTCAGGACGGCCGCGCAATCGTTAAGGTTGCCGAACAGGTTTTGGATTTGCGTATTTCGACCATCCCGACACCTTTCGGAGAAAGCCTGGTCATCAGAATCCTGCCGACGCAGATGCTCTTCAGCCTGGAAAAATTAGGGTTGGCTAAAAGCGAATTACAAGTTTTCGAAAGATTAGTGCAAAAACCCCACGGCATTATTTTTGTTACCGGCCCTACCGGCAGCGGCAAGACCACTACACTATATTCCTGCCTGACCAGGATCAATACCAAGGATCGTAAGATTATTACGATTGAAGACCCGATTGAATATGAGATGAGCGGGATTACCCAGATTCAGGTGATGCCGGAGATCGGTTTAGATTTTGCCCGGGGGCTGCGCAGTATCTTAAGGCATGATCCGGATGTAATTATGGTGGGAGAGGTAAGGGATTTTGAGACCGCCGAAACCGCCATCCGCGTAGCCTTGACCGGGCATTTAGTTTTTTCCTCGCTGCATACTAATGATGCTGCCAGTGGTATTGCCCGCCTGCAGGATATCGGAGTCGAACCTTACTTAATCGCCTCAAGTGTCGAAGCATTTATCGCCCAGCGCTTAATCCGGATGATCTGTCCGGATTGCCGGTATGAAGATAAACAGGCGCCGCAAGAATTACGGGAATTGATCGCTAAAGACCTGGGATTAAGATTAGAGGAGGTTAAGATTTTTAAAGGTAAAGGTTGTCCCCGTTGCAATGCTACCGGATTTTTCGGCCGGACCGCCATCTATGAAATTTTAATCGTCGATGAACTGACCAAAGAGATGATTTTAAAGAAAGCCTCATCCGGTCAGATTAAAAGATTGGCTTTGTCCCGCGGCATGCGCACTCTGCGGCAGGATGGCTGGAGAAAAACCATCGCCGGCATTACTACCTTTGAAGAGGTCATCCGGGTAACCTCGGCCCAGGAGGAGGCCGGTGCCGATAATAAAGGCACCGTTTCACCGGCAGAGATTAATTACGCTAAACAGGAAATTATCCCTGAACCGGAAGGGTCAAGTAAGCGGGTTTTCCGGCGCCTGGATGATCAGGTGAATGTCCGTTATAAGGTATTTGAAAAAGATAACGAATTGCTTAAGCGGAAAGTAAACCCGGAGGAAGAGGCGGCACTGACTAAAAATATTTCCGCCGGAGGCCTGCTTTTTAAATCTCCGGACAGATTAGCCGTCGGCTCGGTGATTGAGCTAAAAATTAAATTGCCAAACAGCGAAGAATTAATTGAATGTTTAGCCAGGGTAGTCAGGGTTGAAGAGTTGATCGAGCAGTTGGAATATGATATCGCGGTTTGTTTTCTGGATTTAACCGGCGCAGAAAGAATAAGATTAGATAAATTTGTCGGGGCTAAACTGGAGGGCGGATTAAGATAATGGCAAATTATAATTATCGGGCAAAAAAAGGATTGCAGGAGATTGTTACCGGGACAATCGAAGCGGCTTCGGAGAAGGAGGCGATCGAAAAAATCAGCGCTTTAGGTTATCTTCCCGTGAAATTGGAAGAGGTTGCTGCCGCGCAAAAAGCCCAAATTCCGCCCACGTTGCCGCCGGCGCGCAAACAATTCGGCAGGATCAAGAGCAGCCAGATTACGGTATTTACCCGTCAGCTTTCCAGCCTGATCAAATCCGGGGTTCCCATCTTAACCGCGATTAATATTATTAAAGAACAGACGGAGAGCCTAAGCTTAAAAGCCGTACTTGCCGATATTTATAATGTGATAAAAAACGGAGGGACTTTTTCTTCGGCATTGGAAGCGTACCCGAAGCATTTTCCGCCTTTATACGTGGCAATGGTGCGTACGGGTGAAAATAGCGGGGCGCTGCCGGCTTGTCTTTTGCGGATTGCCGAGTACCGCGCCAAGCAGGAAGAGCTACTTTCGCGTTTGCGTATGGCAATGGCTTATCCGCTGCTGATGGCCCTGGTGGGGATCGGCACGGTCATCTTTATGCTGGCCTATGTGATGCCCAGGTTAATGGGAATATTTTCCAGTCTCGGCCAGAATCTTCCTCTGCCTACCCAGATTTTGTTAGCGATCAGCCAGGTTTTACGGCAGCGGGGTGGCTGGATGGCCTTAGGGGCAGTGGTTTTGGTTTTTCTTATCCGGCGGCAGCTTAATACGAAAATTGGCCGTCTGGCCGGGAGCGCATTAAAATTACGTATCCCGGTATTCGGTAAATTTTCTCTCAAAGCTGACCTGGCCTGTTTTAGCCGGACTTTAGAATTGCTGCTTAAAAGCGGCTTGCCGATTTTACGGGCTTTGCAAATATCCGTGCAGGTATTGGATAACGAAATCATTAAAGAACGATTGATTAAAAGCTACCGGGATTTAGAGCAAGGAATATCTTTTGGCCGGAGCATGAAAGATTCAAAACTGCTGCCTTTATTTATGGTTAACTTGATTAGCGTGGGTGAGGAGTCGGGAAATTTAGCCGGGGCTTTAGGGGAGGTGGCGGATGCCTACGAACGGGATACCGACGAGATGATCAGGATCATGAGCAGTTTGCTGGAGCCTTTAATGATCCTGGTAATGGGTGTGATCGTAGGTTTTATTGTTGTGGCGATGCTGCTTCCGGTATTTGAAATCAATATTATGGCCAGATAGAATCAATGAAACGCAATAAATTAAAATTATTATTTATACTGCTTGGTTTTTTTTGTTTGGCGGCCGGCTATCCCGGAACCTGGCGGGAGAAAAAAAGCGAGCATTTTATCGTTTATTTTACCCAGGATGAAAAATTCGCCCAGGATGTATTGGATGCGGCAGAGAAAGATTACCGCCGGATCGCTTATGACTTAGGATATGCGCGTTATTCGGAGTTCTGGACCTGGGATAAACGCGTAAAAATCTATATTTTTGCCGACCGGGATGCTTTTTTAAAGGCGACCGGCCAGCCTTCCTGGAGTGAAGGGATGGCCGATTATACCAATAAAGAGATCGTCAGCTATGCCTGGGGCAAGGGTTTTGTTGAGTCGCTCTTGCCGCATGAAATCGCGCATTTGGTCTTTCGGGATTTCGTAGGTTTTAAAGGCTATATTCCGCTGTGGCTGGATGAAGGGGTGGCGCAGTGGGAGGAGGAGGCTAAAAGGAAAGAGATTAAAAATTTAATCCAGCGCTATTACGATAATGATAATTTATTGCTGGTCAGTGATATTATGAAATTGAATATCGAGCACCTAAAAGGAAAGCAGGGGGTTTTGATCCGGGCGACGAAAACCAAAGACGGTAAAGACGGGGTACTTTTTTTGAGCGCCAACAATCTGATTGAAATTTATTACCTGCAATCGGTTTCTCTGATCGGTTACCTGATCGAAAAATTCGGTTCCCAGTCTTTTTCCGCTTTTTGCCGTGAACTGCGGGACGGTAAATCCGTAGAGGAGGCATTAAAAACAGCTTACCCTTTACATATTCGCAGTATCCAGGAATTTGAAACCGGATGGCGAAAGTATCTTAAGGCAGGGGCGTAGTTTTGCATAGGAGGGGGTCGATGGTAAAATTAAATCGAAACAAACGCAAGGCAGGTTTTACATTAATTGAATTAATGCTGGTGGTGGTGATTATCGGGGCGCTGGTGGCAATGGTGATGCCCAGGCTTACCGGCAGAGGGGAGCAGGCCAGGGTTGCCGCGGCTACCGCTGATATCAATGCCAATATTGCTACCGCGCTTAAACTCTACGAATTAGATAACGGAAATTTTCCCTCCGGCTCCGAAGGGCTCAATGCCTTATTGGTCAAACCTTCCTCGGCCAGGAATTGGAACGGCCCGTATCTGGAAAGAAAGCCACTTGACCCCTGGGGTAAAGAATATGAATATAAATCTCCGGGTGAGCACCGTAAAAGTGATTATGACCTGTATTCTTTAGGCAAGGATGGTGTCGAAAGTGCCGATGATGTTAAGAACTGGGAATAAAGGTTTCACTCTCCTGGAAGTAATGATCGCGGTCTCAGTCTTAGCCTTAGGGGCGGTCATTGTCTACCAATCTTTTTTTATCGCGATCGATTCATTCAATTATTATTCTGCTTTACTTAAAATAGCGCCCTGGATGGATGAAAAGATCTGGGAGGCGCAGAGTGATCTTGCGCGCCTTGGGCTTGGGCCCTCTGCTTCCGGCAGCGGAGAGCTGGAGATTAATAATAAAAAGATCGGTTGGGGTTTAAGCTACCGGGCGCTGGATGATACGGGCAACCTTTATCAATTAAATTTAGTAGCGGGCTGGCCGCAGGGTTCGCGCCAGGTTAGATTAACAAGATCAGCCTATGCGTTATATCTGGGAAAAGAATAAAGGGACAAGTTTAGTCGAGTTGTTAGTGGTTACCGCCATGCTGGGGATTATCTCTTTGTCGATTTTTGCGACGTTCAGCAATGGTCTCAAGATCTGGCAGAAGATCAATAAACCTCTGGCGCAGGAGGAGATGGGGGTATTCTTCGAGAAATTATCCAGGGATTTGAGTAGTTGCTTGAAATTAAGCAACCTGTCTTTTAACGGCAATCAGGCTTATCTTGAGATCCCGACCCTGGTGAATAGCGCAAATTTCGGTAACCGCAGTCTCGGTTTAGCGAATTATACTTTTGACCGGCAATCGAAAGTATCCCGGAGGCAAAAAGATTACAGCCAGATTTATACGCATCAAGAGGCAGAGGCGGTATTGCTTTTAAAGGGGCTGCGTTCTTTTCAGTTTACTTATTATTATTTTGATAAACAGCGGCAGGAATACCTTTGGGCGCAGGAGTGGTCGCAAGCCGGTATTCCTCTGGCCGTCAGGGTATCTTTGAGTTTAGAGGGTAGTTCCGAGGATGAAAAAATTATCCGGACAATTACGGTTCCCGTTAGCGGGTTCTAAGGCCAGTATTTTGATCGTGGCTTTATGGT
>JAGVOR010000128.1 GCA_020052635.1 Candidatus Omnitrophota bacterium | reverse complement strand
ATATACTGTCCCCGCCAATACAATAAATCATAAGCCGCCATATTCACTAAAAACCCAAAGAAAACCGCTAACACCGCAAACAATTGCCGGCGGCGCTTAAGCGGATATCCCGGCGAGAGCCCCTTTCTGTATCCGCTGATCAAAAAATAAAGCGCCAGCGCAATAAATCCTAAAAAACCGATCAAGCCTGTTTCAGCCAGCAGGGTCTGATACATATTATCGGCAACCTTGAATTCAAAAGGTACCGACAACAGCCCAGGAGAAAACGGCTCAAAAGGCACCTTAACTGTGCCGGTAAAGAAATGATCAAAATGAATTCTAAAATGCTGCAATCCTACCCCGGTTAAAGGATGCTGATGAAGCATACTTTTTACGATACTCCACCGATCGGCAAGGTAGGAGGAGAAAAGCCCTCCGTCATCGCACAATATCCCCTCCGGAGAAAACCGGCTGAAAGGATACGGCAGATAAGCGCATCCCAGCACAAAGGTTAAAATTCCCGCCAGGCAAATAAAAACCTTGCGGTAATTGCCTTGCACAAACAGATAAAATACCATCATCGCTGTTAACCCAAAAAACACCCCCCGGGAAAAGGTCAGAATAATTACGGTAACATTCAGAATAATCCCTATTCCGCCCAGTAATCGGAACAACTGACCCTTCTGTTTAAAAAGAATAAAATTGAACGGCAAGCAGCCTAATAAATAAGTTCCCAAAGGCACGGTGTGCATTTGCGTAGACATCGGCCGGACAAAACCGGTTATATACCTGCGGTAAAATGGGTTTTCGACAAAATACTCATAAAGGGGATTAAAGGCAAACAGGGACTCAAAAACCCCCAGCAAAGCGATAAAAATACCGGTTAAGGAAATAACTCCGGCTAAATAAGTAAAATTATTTCCTCGAGCAACCCCCTCCTTGGTTAAATAATAAATTAAAAACATGGGGATCGCTAAATTCAGGTAGGCCTGAAAAGAAACCGCACCAAATTCAGCGGAAAATATGTTCAAGCTTAAAACGGCAATAAAAATCAACACCGGTGTATCTTTTAGCGTAAAAATCGATTTGATCGATTTTATCCTGCCAGCGATCATCGCCAGAAAAGCTAAAGCCATAAAAATCCTTTCGGCATTAATGAATTTCTCCTGAAACGGGACAGGAAAGAAAGAGATCCAGATAAAAATAATCGTGACGCTGATAAAATCGATATTTTTTAACCAGTACTGTTTCATCATTTAAATTAATTTTTACGTTTATTCAGCATCTTAGGCAATTTCGCCGCAACCTCAACATAAGTTTTCAATGCATCGCTGGGATTAATCAGCAGCATAAATAAATTACGCCACAAATCATAGATTAAAAAAACCAACGGAAGCCTTAAAAAACCCCAGAGGCTTTCATTCTTAGCCAGCATAAAATAGCGGTTACGCAGATTAAGATACCGCGTAAAATGATCGCGCCGGCGGGATAAACCTCGGCAATGGATACCAACAGCCTGGGGCAAATATTTAGTGCGCCAGCCTTTTTTCTTAAGGCGCCAGCTCAGATCAACATCTTCGACCAAACCAAAAAAGTCTTCGTCAAAATACTCGTTTGTCCGGCAGGTTTCTTTTAATGCTTTCCGGCGGTAGAGTACAGCGGCATTGCAGGCACCGAAAATATATTTTTCTCGATTGAATTCCGGCGCGTCGGTTTTACCACAATTCAAATCGTAATACCGCCTTAAAAAAGAAAGCTTAATTCCGGTAGTATCGATAGCCCCGTCAGGTCTAAGCATTTTCGGCTGGACCGCACCGCAATGCTCATCTTTATCCAACCCTTCGCTGACCGCAGTCAAAAAATCTTCACCTTGCAGCACTACGTCATCATTTAAGCACAGGATAAATTCACCGGCTGAATTGGCAATCCCCTGGTTTAAGGCTCTGGCGTAACCGAAATTCACCGGATTCTCAATCAGCTTAATTTGTTCCGGGCGGCTTTTCAAAATTTCTTTAGTTTTATCGGTAGAAGCATTATCCACAACAATTAACTCCCGCTTTTTACTTCTTTGGCCCATGACTGAATCCAGGCATCTTTGGATACGTGCGGCTGAATTACAGGTAACGACAATAATCGAAATAAAACCCATGGCCTAAAATTAGTTATGCAATAGACTATAATAGATACTCTCATATTTATCGATCAGGTTACCCCAATCGTAAAACTTTTGCACCGCCTGGCGGCCCCGGAGTGAAACTTCCTGGCGCAGATCAGGGCTTTTCAGCAGTGTAATAACCGCCCGGGCAAACTCCTGCCGGCCGTTTGCGACTTTAACAATCTCTTGGGGAATTATCCCCCTTGCCCCAACCGAAGTAGTTACTACCGCTGTGCCCGAGGCCAAAGCTTCTAAAATTTTAAAACTCATCCCGGTTCCGTATCGCAAGGGGGCGATAAATACCCTGCTCTGGGCATAAAGGCCTTTTACCTTTCGGACATATCCGGTAACGGTCACCTGCTGATCAATCCGGGATAGATTTTTCACCGCCAAAGAAGGGCTTGCCCCGGCAACCAAGAAAGTTACCCCGGGCAACTCCTCTTTAATCAGCGGCAGGATCTGCCGGTAAAAATACAGTACCGCATCTTCGTTCGGAAAGTGGGAAAAATTACCCACAAAAATAAGATCGTACGTTTTTTTGTCTTCTGCCACGGCTAAATACTCTTGTGAATCTATACCTAAAGGGATAACCTCCGAGTTTGCCTTGCCGGTTGAGGAAATTATTTTTTTATCCTCATCCGTAAAGACAATAATCCGGTTGAATCCGCTATACCACTTCCTCTCTTGAAATATCTTTTTTACCGCCCGGGCAAATAAAATCAGCCTGCCAAGATAGTTGCCCGTAAGCCAACAGCGCTGCCGGAAAGAGGCGGATAAAATCTCATGTTCCACTAAAACCGACGGAATCCCGATGCGCTTGGGAAAATAACGCCTTAAATATGAATTTTCGCATTGCAGGATATCGGCTGCCTGCTGTTGCGCCAATTCTGCAACAGCTTTTTTAAAACAGGCAGATTGAACGGGAAAGCTCCTGTAATCCGGCAGGTATTCTAAATAAACCTTGCGGCAGAAGGCGCTAATTAAAGGCACTCTGCTTTTATCCTCCTGGCTGCAAAATGACAAAAGGTTAATCTGATGGCCTCTTTTATTTATGAGCCGGATAAAATCATAAATCTTACGGGCGCAACCGGTAGTATCGGCAGCCGGTAAGTACGGAGAAACCAAAATAATTTTTAATTTACTATGCATGGTTATATTTTAGCCTTTTCAGTAAAGCATTCTTTAATTCCTGGCTAATGGCTTTCCAGTCATACCGCTCAAAGGCTAATCTTCTGCCGGCTTCTGCCAGGCGTGCTTTGAGCCCTAGATCAGCGTTTAATTTCCTGATCGCCTCGGGAAAATCAGCAGGCGAAGCTACGATCATAACCTCCTGGCCGCCGGTTTCTATGCCGCGGGCACCGCATTCCGTAGTCACAATCGGCAAGCCATAAGCCAGATAATCGAGCATTTTGATATTAACTCCTGAACCGTCAAACATCGGATTAATCGCGATATCTGCCGCTCTCAACACTAGATCTAATTGTTCCTCGTTAACTTTGCCCAAAAATTTTATATTCGCCGGTAATTTTGCAGAAACAAAAGCCCTCGATATTTCACCGGCCAGCAGAAATTTAAAATCAGGCAAACCAGGAGCAATTTGTCTAATAATGAAGTTGGCAGCATCAATATTAGGCTTGTAATACATTCCGACAAAAACCACTATCTTTTCACCGCTAAACAGGCCT
>JAGVOR010000158.1 GCA_020052635.1 Candidatus Omnitrophota bacterium | reverse complement strand
GCTTTCGGCAAAACCAAAACAACCCGGATTCCCGCAGCCTCCGCAATTGGAACCGGGAAGCAAATGCTGCACCTCCTCCAGTTTCGGATTAGCCTCGACCGCCAGCTTCCTGGAGGCAACCGCCAGGCCGATACCGAAAATTAAACCTAAAACCCCCAAAACTAAAATTGCGCTTAAGATTTCCATCGGTTTAGAATTTAAACCCGCTAAAGCCCATAAAGCTTAAACTTAACACCGAGGCGATGATAAAGGCCAGAGGAAAATCCTTTAGAGGTTTAGGGACATTACAAAGTTCCAGCCGTTCTCTGATCCCTGACATCAAAAGCATCGCCAAGGTATACCCTAAACCTACGCATACGCCTTGAAAAACAGAATAATAAAAACTCCCTTGCACCGCTTTACCATTAATGAAAAACATATCGATATTCAATACCGCCACCCCTAATACCGCGCAGTTTACAGTAATTAAAGGCAGGTAAATCCCAAAAGCCCGGTACAATTGAGGGCTGACCTTTCTAATTACCATCTCTACCAATTGTACAAAAGTTGCAATTACCAGGATAAAGGAAATCGTGCGCAGGTAGGCCAGGTTAAACGGCAGGAGCAGGTAGCGGTAAACAAACCAGGTAATCATCGATGACATCACGATCACAAACATGACCGCCGAGCTCATCGCTAATGCCGGCTTGGTCTCTTTAGAGATAGCGATAAATGAGCAAAGGCCCAAGAAACGCGAAAGGATAACGTTATAGACAAAAACCGCGGAGATGAAAATGGTTAAGAATTCCTGGATGTTCATGTCCTTTTTTCCTTAAGTAGATTAAACAGGCCCAACAGTAACCCGATCACCAGTAAAGCTCCGGAGGGCATGCCGAAAACAAAAACCGGCTCAAATCCTTTAACCAGGGTATGCCCCAGAAGCTGTCCGCTCCCTAAAAATTCCCGGATCGCCGAGATTAAAATCAGCGCTAAAGTAAAACCCACCCCCATGCCTAATCCATCAAAGAATGAACGGGATAAGTTATTCTTGCAGGCATATGCTTCTGCCCGTCCCAACACAATACAGTTAACCACAATCAGAGGGACATAGATGCCCAGGGAACGGTCCAGGGCCGGGCTGTAGGCCTTCATGCATAATTCCGCGATGGTGACGAAAGTAGCAATGATCACGATATAACAGGGTATGCGGATTCTATCCGGGATAAAATCCCGGACCAGTGAAATGATTATACTTGAACCTAAAAGCACGAAAGTAGCGGCGATCCCCATCCCGATAGCGTTAGCCACCGATACCGAAACCGCCAGCGTCGGACAGAGCCCTAAAGCCAAAACAAAAGTAGGATTTTCTTTAATAATGCCTTTAGTAAATTCTTTAATTAAATTTTTCATTCTTTAACTGTCTTTCTTCGCTTTAGGATAACCCCGAGTGTAATCGCGGGGTCATCTGGTCCCGTAAATCCGCACTTTTGTGTAACGGTCAATAAAAGGGGTGGTGGCATTCATCATTAATATGGCATAAGAGACGCCTTCCGGATAACCTCCCCAGAGCCGGATAACCGCAGTAAGCAAACCGCAGCCGACCCCGAAGATTAACTGGCCGCGAGCAGTCAACGGAGTAGCCACATAATCCGTAGCCATAAAAAATGCCCCCAGGATTAACCCCCCGCTTAAAATATGAAACAGCCAATCTCCGCTAAATAACTTATCCCCGCCGAAGATATAAACAAACACTCCCGTAGTCAAAATATAGGTAAAAGGTATATGCCAGGAGATATACCTTTTAATAAAAAGCAGGGCGGCTCCGAGAAGCAGCGCCAGAATACAAACCTCCCCAAGGCATCCACCGTGCTTTCCCAGGAATAAATCTAAATATGAAATATGTTCCAGTACCTTGCCTTCTTTGAGCGCCGCCAGCGGCGTGGCACTGGTAACCGCATCAAGATTAAACGGTAAAGTAAAGGTGGTCATATACTTGGGCCAGGAGGCCATTAAAAAAACCCTGCCGACCAGGGCCGGATTAAAAATATTCTGCCCCAGGCCGCCAAAAACCGCCTTGCCGATAGCGATGGAAAATACCGCGCCCACAATCGGCAGCCATAAAGGCACCTCTGAAGGAAGGTTAAAAGCCAACAGTATCCCGGTGATTACCGCCGTGCCGTCAAAAACGGTAACCTTCTTCCTGGTGCATAGCCCGAGGATTAATTCCGTTAATACCGCAGCCGTTACCGCCGCTAAAGTCACCCACAGGGCATTGGCTCCAAAAATAATTACCCCGGCGATCAAAGCAGGAATCAGGCTGATGACCACTGTCCACATAATCCGCGCCACCGACTCCGGCTTATGAATGTGCGGTGAGCCTGAAACAATAAGGTTATTTATCATTTTTTATCAACTCTTTTATTTCTTTTGCCTTCTGCATCACCGAATCCATCACCGCGTAACTAGAGATAGTTGCTCCGGTAATGGCCTGAACCCCGGCAAGATCCATACTGTTCTGGCCTTTAAATTGCCCGGTAAACTGCTCTTCGGTTACCCGCATCCCCAAGCCCGGAGTCTCATTTAAAGATATAATCTTTATCCCGCTGATTTTACCATCCGGAAACATCCCGGTTAAACTCTGGATTACGCTAGAGTACCCTTTCCCTCCGGACTTAAAAACAAAACCGATCAGTTTATCCTGACGATCAAATGCCTTATAATACAAAACTGTTTCATCGGTACCCTGTTTAACCGCAGTAAATTTATCCGCCAAAGGCATAACCTGGCTTAAACCTGCCTGTTCTTCAGCTGCTGCCGCCGCTAAAATCTTAGGGCCGGTCAACGCATTAACCGCTGCCAATAAACCTGCGGCAACTAAACAAATCAGCGCCAGGGTAAAACCGTAGCGGGCCATCTCTCTCATTTCACCACCTCTAATTTTGCCCTTTTAATCGTCTGCAGCAGGCGGCGGTTTGAAGGACAGACGTAATTGCATATTCCGCATTCAATGCAATCGCTGGCGCCATATTCTTTAGTTAAATTCCAAAGCAATTTTTCGCTGGCCAGATTAATTTGACAAGGCATTAAACCTACCGGGCAGCCCCGCACACAGGCGGCGCAACGTATACAAGGATCCTCATTCAGGCATTTTGCTTCTTTCTTATTCAACAATAATAAACCGCTTGAAGATTTAATAACCGGCACTTCATCCGTATACTGGGCAATCCCCATCATCGGCCCACCCATGATAATCTTGGCAGGTGGTTCTTTAAGCGGGCCGCAGAATTCAATTAACTCTTTAATCGGGGTGCCGACGCGAACCAGTAAATTAGCCGGATTTTCCAGGCAGCTGCCGGCTACCGTCACGATCCGCTCAATTAAAGGCTTGCCCAGATAAACCGTCTCATAAATCGCATTCACCGTAGCCACATTCTGCACTAAAACTCCGATATCAAAAGGAAGCTTGCCGCGGGGGATTTCTTTGCCCAGTATATTTTTAATCAGCTGTTTCTCTCCCCCCTGGGGATAATCCGCAGGCAAAATTTTAACCTTAATTCCGGGTTGATTCGAAAATGCTTTAATGGCTTCAGGCTTATTTTTTTCTATGCCGATATAAATATTTTTAATCTCCAAGCACCTGGCGATTAACGCGGCGCTGGCGCAAATTTGAGCAGTTTTCTCCGCCATCAAACACGCATCCGCCGTTAAATACGGCTCGCATTCTGCTCCGTTGAGAATCAAGGTGTCTACCGGCTTGGCCGGATTGAGCTTAACGTGGGTCGGAAAGCTTGCCCCGCCCATCCCCACAATCCCGGCATCTAAAACAATGCCCCTTAGATCCTGCGCCGTTAATTTATCTACCTCCGGCTGGCTACGCTGGCGGAATTCAACCGGGTTATCCTGTCCATCCCCCTCGACAATAATGGTTTTAGCTCGGCCGAGAACCGGATGCGGCCAATCAGTAATTGCCATGACCTTACCTGAAATCGAAGCATGAACCGGAGCGGATACATGGGCGGCGATATTGCCGATCCTCTGCCCCCGCCTGACTAAGTCGCCAACCCTGACCTCCGGATTACATAGTTTGCCCAAATGCTGGATTAAGGGAATATATGCCTTAAAAGGAGACGGCAGGCGTTGTGCCGGCTTATTTTCTGAATGATGTTTATTTTCCGCTAATCTAACCATGGTTTCTTACTCCTGAGGAAACAAATTAAGCCCATAATAGCAAATATAAATCCTACTCCCATAAGAATAATTCCGGGAGAAAATATGGCGGCCAAAAAACTGCTGATCACCATAAATATAAAGAAACCTATGTGCATCACAATCTCTAAGGAACTGAACACCTTGCCCATCATCGCCGTATCGCTGACCGAATGAATAATCGTATTCGGCAGGGAAATTATGGGCGCGACCAAAAAACCCAGCCCTAAAGAAAACGCAGTTGCAATAAGCAAATCCGGGCGAGCCCTGACGATTGGGATAAAAACGAATAAAAGTATACCACTGCCGAATAAAGAAGCAAAGATTATTTTATAAGGAGAAAACCGCTGGCAATACTTGCCATAGATGATTGAGCCCAAAAGAAGCCCTAAACCTAAAGGCACACACAGCTTTGCCCAGACAGTTCCCGACTGAAAAGTCTGCTGCAGGAACCTGATCGAAACAACAGAAAATGCCCCCAGGCCGGCGGCGAGCATAAAAAATATCCCGGCCGTAGACCTGATATCCGGTAGCCGGAAAAAATAAGAAATTCCTTCTTTTATCTCTTGCGCGATAGTTTTACCGATCGCCCTGACGATTGCCAATCCTAAACCACTGGGATCAAAGTGCCCATGCCGCTTACGCTTAATAAATAATATGCATCCGGCTGAAACCAGAAAGCTAAGCGCGTTAATATAAAACCCGCTCTCCGGACCCCAAGCATTAATAATCATCGCGCTGATGCCGAAACCCAGAACCGTCGCAATCATACCGGTAGTATTAACCAGGGAATTAGCGATGACCAAATCTTCTTTCGCCACTAATTCCGGGATAATCGAAAGTTTGGCCGGTAAAAAGAAACGCCCCAGGCAAAATACAAAAAATAATATAAGATAGGTAAGCGGAAAACCGAATTGTATCTTTAAGATAAAAGGGATGGCTAAAACCAAAGCTGCCCTGACCAAATCGCAGATATACATGGTTTGCCGGCGGTCCCAACGGTCAACATAAGCCCCGGCAACCGGGCCGATAATAAATACCGGGAAAATGATCACGATAAAAGCCAGCGCCAGCTGCAGAGTAGAATCCGGAGAGCGGGAATAAACCAGCGCCACCAAGGCTACCTGCCCCAGCCTATCCCCAAGCTGCGAGATAATTTGTCCCAGCCATAATAAAAAAAAGCTGCGGTTTTTTAAAACTTTGCGGAATCTGGCCATAAGCTAAATTAAGCCGATGAGTGGAATCGAACCACCGACCTTGACTTTACGAAAGTCCTGCTCTACCAACTGAGCTACATCGGCATATAATACAATACGCGTTAAATACGGTAATCTACCAACTTCCGCCGCCCGCCTCGTGGCGAAGCCGAGGGCAGGCGGACCTACGCCGTAGGCGTATCTGCCTTCGGCATGAAACCTACGGCTGGGAGCTATATCGGCAAGTCCAAACATTATATCAATTCTCCTGCAATAGTCAACCATCGGAAGCCCCAAATAGCTTTACGCTCTTATTCCGCTATCTTAACCCCTGTGTCGACAAATGCTTATTAAAAAGATTGACAAATCAAAAATTCGTGCTATATTTCATTTGTAGGTTAGTTTGGAGGAGAAACAAAGAAATTGAGTAGTAACACGTATAAACCGCAAAGCAGCCACAAACAATAACCATGCTTTGCGGCTTTTTTTTCCTTTTTGGCGCATTCAAGGCCTTAAAGGATTTTCAGAATAGATGGTAAAAAGCTGCCGGTGCTGTAAAAACCGGAGCTCAATATTAAGAAAAGGAGAAACAAGATGGCAAAGGGTAAAGTAAAGTGGTTTAGTAACCAAAAGGGGTACGGATTTGTAACTAGCGAGGACGGCAAAGATGTATTCGTCCATTTCAGCGCGATCACTGGAGAAGGATATAAATCTTTAGCGGAAGGGGATGAAGTTGAGTTTGAGGTAACCCAGGGGCCTAAAGGTGACCAAGCCACTAACGTAAAGAAAATATAGATCTTTCAACCACAAGTAATAAAAAAGCCGGTTCGATTTTAGAACCGGCTTTTTTATTACCAGCTAGCCAGGACCGCAGAAAAAAATTAAAGCTACCACAATTTTAGCGGCGCTCTAAATAAACCTACCCCTTAAAGTAGAACTTCCATTTTTTTAGCTGCTTAATATATAAGCTTCTCTGTAATTGCGAAAAATGAAGCCAATAATCTACCCCTCTTGTTTTGCCGGTTTTTTGCCTATCTTGCGAATATTTTTTATGCATATTGCCTTTAAAGTTTGGGTAAAGCTCCACTAAAAAATTTATCACCTGCTACTGGCCATTTCAATAGAATAATCGCTGATTTTGGAAGCGTTTTCTTACTGAAAAATAAAAAAGCCCGTTATGAACGGGCTGGCAGTTGTTTCCCGGCTCATACCTTCGCCGGATAATTCGCCCGCCACCAGTTCGATGGCGGGCTCATTTATGCCGAGAGAGGGAATCGGACCCCCCACGCCGGCCTTTTCAGGGCCGCGCTCTACCACTGAGCTATCTCGGCTAAATCTATCCTAATCTTTCGATATATTGTACACAAAATCCCCAAAAAGGAAAGGGAAAAATCAGCCACTTATTCAGCTAGATATTACTTCTTTTTTAAGAAAACCTTGCCGAAACAAAAAATCATTAAGCCGATAATTGCCCCCCAGGAGAAAATCAAAAATACCCATCCGGATAATTTCATTTACCTTACCTCCGAGAACTCCGCGCATGCCAGGCGATCTTAACCAAAACCGCTAGAATTATTAATATTAAGAGTAACCCCAGCCGAATGCCAAAAATGAACGGCTTATCCGCTCCAGCAATATCTTTCATCATTATTATCGGCAACCATTCCTGCAATAACCACATCCCCAAGATAAAAAACAGGAACAAAGGAGTAATATATTTAATAATAAATTTGTAAACTTTCGGGATAGTCATTTCGGCGCCCTGATGCATCTCCTCCCAGGCCCGATCCATTCCGAACACCCAAACAAACAGTACGGTTTCAATCGTAGCAAATACCACGAGAAAAAACGTCCCTCCCCAAAAATCCAATTCATCAACCACTCCCCGGCCTAGGAAAAATATCGCCGGCTGACATAGAATAAAAGAAACTGCGCCAAAAATC
>JAGVOR010000127.1 GCA_020052635.1 Candidatus Omnitrophota bacterium | reverse complement strand
AATTGACCTTACCGTGCGCCCGGTTAGCCGTAATCCGGCCGCAGAGAGTAACTTTTTTGCCTTCCTCAAAGCTGCTTAAAGCCTCCCCAATCCGGATATGTTCAGCTACATTGGCCGGGTATAGAGGCACATTTTTAGCCTTTAAACCCTCTAATTTAGCGGTTCTTTGCTCTACAATTTCGTTAATGTCCATAGTTTAGTAATTATATAGTATATTTAGGGTTATGTCAAAAGAAAAGGGGGACGGGAAAATCTGGCTTTTTTAAGATAACGAGTCTTGTTTTAGGGATAGTTTACCAGGCTAGCACACTGCTCCCTAAACCTTCTTAATCACCCTGCAACAGAAATAGTCAATCTAGGGATTAATGATTTGCGCCTCTTGCTGGAAGGCGCATTAGAAATTTTTCGGCACGCGCTTCGCGCAGGTGCGCAAGGATTTACGACGAGTGAAGGCCGACGCCTCTGCTGGTCGGCCGAAAACGAGTCGTAAACCGTAGCGCACGGCGAAAAATTTCAGCGCCGAAGCAAGAGGCGCAAATCAAAAGGTTATTTATAAATTATATTGCTTAAGCCTTATACTCCGAAAGCTTCTTGATCCGTTTAAGCATATTAGGATGTGTACTTAAAAGCTCCATCATTTTATCACCTAAGTTTAAACGGATATTCGATTTTCTCAACAACTCCAGCTCAGAAGCATCGATTGTTCCGCTCTTATCTAAATCCAGCTGGGACAACTCCAAAACCTCTTTGCGGCCGGCAGAGGGATCATTAATAAAAAAAGCCTTAAGCCCCTCCGACTCCTTTAAAGCCTCCGGCCTTATTCTTGCCGATCCATAAGCCAGCTTATAAAGGCTGGAGGCCAATGCCTTCGGTTGATTCCCCAGGGCCACTGAACCGCGGTCAGCGAAATACTCCCGGATCCTCGAAGCATAGAGTACTAAAAGATTCGTAATAAAATAAAACAAAAAAGCCGCCAAGCCGATAATGATCGTATTCCCTCCCCGCTCATCCCGGCGGCGCCCGTAAAATAAAAACTGCCAGGCAATCCGGTACATGATCATCGGGATTACCGAAAGCATGGTAATCGTCAATACATCGCGGTTTTTCAAATGGCTTAACTCATGCCCCAATACCGCCTTAAGCTCTTCTTCATTCAATAAATTCAAGATACCCGAGGTAACACACACCCGGCCGTCTTTAAGGGAGCGGCCGAAGGCAAAAGCATTAGGGATATTAATCTGGGCAATACCAATTCTAGGCATCGGGATATTAGCGCGCTGGCTTAAAGACTCTACCATCTGAAAGAGACGCGGATTATCCTCTCTTTTAATATATTTAACTTTCATGCTCCATTCCACAATCTTGGGGCCGATCAGGTATTGCACCAACATCATCACCAGAGAAATGATCAGATAAAAAGAAAAATCACTAACCCGCAAAACGCTAGTGCCGATAACCACGACCACCGCGTAAATGATCCCGAAAAGCACGCTGATTAACAACCACATCCTTAACTGCAATGACCACATCTTGACTGCCCCCCTGTTCTTAAATTAACCGGAATTTTACTTTTTAACAACCTCTGCCGTAACCGTATATTTTAAAATCGAAAGATCCGCGCTATCGGTATGTACGTATACGGATTGTTTAATCGGCTTGCCGGCATATCCTTGAGTATCAAGAGTAGCCGTAATTGTCGTCGAACCCTGCGGTAAGAGAGATTTCTTTTCGGCTTGCGCAGCGATACAGCCGCAAGAAGTGTGGATATTGGCTATTTCCAAGATATCACTGCTCTCGTTCTTAAGGAGAAAGTCGTGCTTAAGTACCTCCCCTTCCTTAACTTTGCCGAAATCCCACTGGTAAGAATCTGCAGCCATAGACGGCCGGCTGCCCTTAACTTCCCCGGCCAGCGCCAAGCCGCAAAGCTGACTGCAACAAACGCCCCAGCATAATATCAAAATAAGTTTACGCATTAAATCCTCCAAAGCAGATATCCGCCCAAGCCGAAAAATAAAATAGCCATCAGGATTTTGATCAATCCCAAATGCCTTTTTAAGAATCCAAAGAATTGCTGATTCGTCGTACCCAAAAGCGCTAAAATAAAAATTGCCAACAAAGGAACAATAAACATAATGTTATAGAGCAAAAGGTATCCTGCGGCCTCCAGTTTAAGCGAGGTGGATTTTAAAACAAAAGATATCGTCGGTAAATATACCTGCCCGGTGCACACTGCTTCTAAAAGCGAAACCAAAAACCCGGTACCTAAAGCACTCAATACCAAACGGTTTAATGCGGGTTTTAATGCATTATGCTCCTGGCGCGAATTGCGGCGGTAAAAAAACCCCACCACCTTATGGATACGTTCCTTAATCGACTTGGGTAGCTGCAGGATCAATCCTTCGGCCGATCCGGTTTTCCTGAATTCTATAAAATCATAAAGCGCAAAAACTCCTAATACAATACTTAAAATCCCGATCAGAATATTTAACAGATAAGTAACAACCCAAAACCCTCTGAACCGGTAAAGGAAGTTAAAAATCCCCAGGCCAATCCCCAGATAAGTCAAAAATACCGCAAAAATAAAAGCCAGGCCGATAAAGGCAACCTCGTGCTTACGGTACCCCTGCAGGGCCAAAAAAGAAATAAAGAAAATGATTACCGTAAAAGCGCAAGGGTTAATCCCGTCACCCAACCCCGCAAACACCACAGCTGCCGGGACAAAACTTTTAAAATGCGCCACTAAGTCTACAGTATTCAACCCGACAACGGAACCACCCTTTAAGTTAGCCGCGATAAAGACCCGTAACTTATTATAAAGTTCATTCTCCTCGGCAATCAAGAATTTACTACCCATATAAAAAAGGGGGACCTTAAACTTGATGCCTGCGGCATCCGCTT
>JAGVOR010000168.1 GCA_020052635.1 Candidatus Omnitrophota bacterium | reverse complement strand
TTACCGCGCATACGCGATTTTCGGGGGGTCAGCCGGGATGCTTTCGACAAAAACAATAACTATACTTTAGGTTTAAGCGAGCAGATTATTTTTCCGGAAATCGAATACGATAAGATTACCCGGACCCAGGGGATGGATATTACTTTTGTAATCAAAAACGCCAAAAGCATTGATCAGGCAAGAGCCCTGTTGAAATATTTCGGCATGCCTTTTAAAGAAAAGGAAGAAAAGTAAAAAATGGCAAAGAATTCACAAATTGCAAGATGGAAAAGAGCACCGAAATTTTCTACCCGTAAATATAACCGTTGCACAATTTGTGGCAGAAGCGGCGGTTACTTAAGGAGATTTCAGCTTTGCCGCATTTGTTTTAGGGAGCTGGTTTGGCAGGGGTTGATTCCCGGTGTCAAAAAGGCCAGCTGGTAATTATTAGGTAGTGCCCTTGTGGGCTAACACCCCGCGCCTATATGAATTGCGCGGGTGTGCTTAAGTAGGCTAACACCCGGCCCGAAAGGAAGTGGCCGGTATAACCTTGTGGTTTAACACCCGGCCCGAAAGGAAGTGGCCGGTGTACCTTTTGTGAGGTAAGGAGACATAATGTCCAGGACAGATTTGATTGCAGATGTTTTTACGATTATACGCAATGCTATCATTATTAAAAAAGATACTGTTGATTTACCGGCTTCCGGTAACATAAAGTCGATTATGGAAATTCTTAAAAAGAATGAATATATCGATAATTTTAAACTGATTGAGGATAAGAAGCAGGGATTAGTCAGGGTTTATTTGAAGTATACCGCGGGCAAATCCGCGATCCGTAATATTAAGCGGATTTCCAAGCCCGGTTTAAGAGTCTATGTTAAAGGTAAAAAAGTTCCTACGGTTTTACGGGGCAGGGGATTAGCGATTGTTTCTACTTCTAAAGGGGTAATTACCGATAAAGAGGCCAGGGAGCAGGGTGTAGGCGGAGAAGTTATCGGTTACGTTTGGTAATTTAAGCGAGGTATTTTTATGTCGAGGATCGGTAAAAAACCAGTAGTCATACCTAAAGATGTAAAGATTGAAGCTAAAGAAGGGATAGTTTATGTGGAAGGCCCTCAAGGCAAGTTGAGCCGTAAATTAACCCCTTCGATCAGCGTAGAGATTAAAGACGGTATGCTTACGGTAAAAAGGTCAGCTGATACTAAAATCGATAAATCTTTGCACGGGTTATTCCGCGCTTTGATCGTTAATATGATTGTGGGAGTTACTCAGGGGTATCTTAAGGAGCTGGAGATTCAGGGGGTAGGTTTTAAGGCTCAGGTTAGCGGAGACAAATTGAATCTGTCTCTAGGATTTTCACATCCGGTAAATTATACGATTCCGGCCGGGATCAAGGTTGAAACACCTAAACCGACTTCGTTAGTAATTAAAGGAATCGATAAAGAGTTAATCGGGGAGGTCGCTACGGAGATCCGGGCATTTTACCCTCCGGAACCTTACAAGGGCAAGGGGATTCGTTTTGTAGGAGAGAAAGTTAAAAAGAAAGTAGGAAAGGCGCAGGCAACCGGTAAATAGAATGAGCCCCGCACCTTCTTTTAGTTTTAGATGAAGGCACGGCGGGTTTAAATAGCGAATAAGGAAGAGGGTGCGGGGTGAGAAAAAAAGAGGAATTAAGGTTAAAGCGGCATAAAAGAATAAAGTTGCGGATGTGGGGGACTGCTGATAAACCGCGTTTAGTCGTTCACCGTTCATTAAAGAACATTTCGGCTCAAGTGGTAGATGATACTCAGGGGAAGGTCTTATTTTCTCTGGCCACTAAAGATAAGGCGGTTAAACAGAAATTTGCCAGTGCCGGTAATATTAAATCAGCGGAGGCTTTTGGGGAAATTTTTGCTCAAGTGGCCAAGGAAAAAGGCTTTAAAAAAGTAATTTTTGACCGGGCGGGGTATCTTTATCACGGCAGGATTAAATCTTTTGCCGAGGCGTTAAGAAAAGGCGGAATGGAGTTTTAAATTATGCGTGAATTAAGCATTGGGCAGCAATCGGATTTAATTGAAAAAGTCATTAGTATTAACCGCGTAACCAAGGTAACTAAGGGCGGTAAAAAACTGCACTTTAGCGCTTTAGTGGTAGTGGGGGATACCAAAGGCAGAGTGGGTTTTGCTTTGGATAAAGCCAATGAAGTAGCCGAGGCAATCCGTAAATCATTAACCAAAGCTAAAAAAAGCTTATTCAAAGTCCCTTTAGAGGGGGCGACTATTCCGCATGAGATTATCGGGAAATTCGGGGCAGCTTCCGTCATGCTAAAACCGGCTTCCGAGGGTACCGGGGTTATTGCTGCCGGGCCGGTGCGGGCAATCTGCGAAGCGGCCGGAATTAAAGATATTCTCACTAAATGTTTAAAATCTAATAACCCGATTAACGTTATCAAGGCAACGATGCAGGGGCTAAAAGAGCTTAAGCCATAAAATTAAAATGGAAAAAAAATCTCATAAACCAGCAGTAAAGAAAATCAAGGCAGTCGCAGCTAAGCAGCCGGCGGTCAAACGAACGGTCCAGGTTAAGAAGCCCAAAGAAGTTAAGGAACCGGTTCCGTTGAATTCAGTTTCTTTGTCCAGCCTTAAGCGTCCTTTTGGCTCACATAAAAAGAGAAAATACCTTGGCCGCGGTTCAAGCAGCGGGCACGGTAAAACCTCTACCCGCGGGAGCAAGGGGCAGACCTCCCGTGCGGGACGGCATTTTTACCTGGGTTTTGAAGGCGGGCAGTCTCCGTTAATCCGTAAATTTCCCAAGCGCGGATTTGTCAGTAATTT
>JAGVOR010000195.1 GCA_020052635.1 Candidatus Omnitrophota bacterium | reverse complement strand
TTTGATATCTTCAATCATCGCATCCGGGTCACTTGACCAGGAGATTCCCACCAGTTTTAAGCTTGCGGCAATTTCCATAATCCTGGCTGAAGGGCCTTGCTCCGGTTTTGCCAGGGTAATTTTCTTTAAGCCCATAGTAAAAATATCCCGCTCCCTGACCTTATCCAGATAGTAAGAGGCCGCTTTTTTCAAACCTTGCGGCTGGGGAAAATCTATTTCCGCCTTAGCCGTTTGCGCATTAGATTCCAAACGCGGCAAATTACTTAAATTAACCAGCGAGACAACTAAACTACCCGTAAAATACACACAAAGTAATAAGACTAAAATCCCCAAGATCCGGTTAGTGGTTTTTACATCCAGCTGCTCCAGGCTAAAACCCGAGGATAATCTTCCCAGCTTGACTTTAAAAAAAGATATCCTGCCCAGCCAAGCGCCGAAGTTTAACCAACTCAACCCGTGGCGACGGGAGCTCTGGGCGGCCACCCCGAAAGAATTCCCACCCTTAGATGTTTCAATAATCTTTAAAAGCTGTTTTTCTGGAGTGAGAGATCTGTCCTGTGCCATCCGGTTTCTATATCCTCTTTAATTATTTCCTGAATCAAAGACGCATCGATTACAAATTTATTTTTCAAAACCAGGGCTTTGAGCGCCCGGTGGCATAACATGGTAATCCTCCTGGGATAACCCCGGGTATATTGATGCACCTCTTTGATCGCGTCATCCAAAAACAAATGCATATTCGCGGAGTAACCGGCCTGCTTAAGCCGGAATTCGATCATCTCCTTGGTTTCGATAAAATCCAAAGGATTTAAAGTGTATTTAAAACTGATCCGGTCGAAGAAATTGGCGATCCCGGTGATTTTCGCGTGTAATTCCAGCTGGCCCAAAAGCACCAATTGGATCAGTTTAAATTCATTAGTTTCATAATTTAAGAGCACCCGCAAAACCTCTAAGGACGGTTCATTCAATTTTTGAGCTTCATCGATAATCAAAGTAACGGTCTTATTTTCCGTCACCCCCTTTTGGAATAAAAATCGTTCTAAGGCCTCCCTTAAAGCAACAATCCCTAAGGCTTCGTTTTCAAAATTAAGATCAAAGTTTTTTGCCAACGACATCAAAAAAGGCTCTTCACTTTCAAAAGAAGGATCGAGAATAATATGGAAAATAAAATCCGGGCGGTCTTTTAACTCCTGGATCAGCTTGCGGGAAAGCGTGGTCTTACCGGTCCCCACATCTCCCAGGATAACCGAAAGCCCGCGTTTAAGCCTCAACTCGATTAAAATATTAGCCAACGCTGACTCATGCTCCTTAGAGAGAAAGAAAAAGTCCGGATCCGGGCTGGTGGAAAATGGTTCCTTCTCAAACCCTAAAACCTTGAAATAGCTCATCTTTTATCCCTGATTTGGCTTAATTACCCCTTTTAAAACTAAAACCTGATCTCTGAAAAGAAATCAGGTTGCTCTGGGCTGCTGTGTTTGGGCGACCTCGCTAGCCTGCCCATCTCCCATACCAGCCTGGTCCAGTTTTTTACGGATCAGGCTTAAAGAATATCCTTGCTGCATCAATTCCCGGATCTGTTTTATCCTGAACTTGATGATATTTTTATCATAATACCTTATGTTGGCTTCTTTTTTTACAACTGGTAAGAGCCCGAAATTTGTGTAGTGGTTCACAATCTGATAAGAAATTTTGAACTCGCTCATGATCTCTTTAGCCGTGATCATATCGTTATTATAAGCACTATTGGGCATCTATCACTCCCGGCTGATGAGCTATCATACTTATGATATATACTATATATCCAGCATTTAGTCAAGGGAAATTAACGGTGAATATTTGCTTAAATTAAAAAACGGCAAGAGCTTAGAAAATTCACGAACTTAATAAAAAAGGCCCATCCTAGTCCTTTAGAATGGGCCTTAATAATTAGTGCTTTACGTTTAATAACAGTTGTGGAAGCACCGAACTCAGACCTAGATGATGCGCTTTGGCTCCTCCGTCGACCTAAGCCTGAATGTTACGGTTTGCATATATTCGAATTTTGAAACGGTCGACGCAAAATAAAAATTACCTTATAAATATTCCGTAATTTTTATTTTGATTTTTATTTTTTAAGGTTTCGGTGCGTCCTTAATACTGCCTCCAGAAGCGGGAGGCTGGCGTCAAAATCCGCCCCCTTATAAAATACTCCGCTCATACCGTGTGAGCGGGCCTCCTGGATTTTCGGATCGGCGATATAAGAACTGATGATAATGATCGGGGTCGTCGCGTCGAAGGTCCGGATATTTTTTAAAGCATCCACACCGTCCATAATCGGCATCCTAAGATCCATAAAGACGATGTCGGCTTTTTTTTGTTTAACTAAATCAATCGCCGCTTTCCCATCCGAAGCAGTAATAACTTTATAACCTTTAGACTCCAGCCAAAAGGTCATGAGGTTCCTGAAATCCGCTTCATCATCAACTACCAATACCCTGATACTTGTGCCGTTCATGGATTAAACCTCCTTATGTTTATTATTATAGTTAAT
>JAGVOR010000029.1 GCA_020052635.1 Candidatus Omnitrophota bacterium | reverse complement strand
CTCCTACCCGGCTTCCTTCTCAATAAATGATTATCAATACGATCACCTGGTGAAACAATATAAAACCCCATTCCTCCTTTCTGGTTAATTCAAACCCTTAATCAGAATGTTAAATAGCGCCGGCAGATCGATATTTTCCCTGATCAATTGCGCTAATTTATTAAATTCCCGGTCGGGATTAAAATCTATTTTCCCCGCCAAAGCCGGCCAGCCTTTACGTTTTCTGATCCGGTTTAAAAAATGCCGCCGAAACGGCCCGGCATCAAAAATCCCGTGAATATAAGTTCCCCAAATCCGGCCATCAGGGCTTTGAGCCCCCTCGGCATATTTTTTATTTTTCCCGCCGCAGGAATAAACTTCAAATACCGGCTTGCAGGGGCCGCTAAAACTGGTCTGCCCGTGGTGGATTTCATATCCGCAAACGGTCAAGGCCGATACTCTTTCCCTGGCTTCTACTTGGGCCAATACCTTCTCTGTTTTTAGAATGGTTTCTACGGGCAAAAAACCCAAACCCGATATCTGATTTAACCCTGACTCTAAATGCTGAGGGTCTTTAATCCACCGCCCCAACATCTGATAGCCCCCGCAAATTCCCAGAAGGCAGGTTTTGTTATTCTTACGCATTAGGGATGATATTTTCCCGTCAAAACCCGCCTGTTTTAGATAATTAAGGTCAGCGATAGTATTTTTTGTGCCCGGGATAATAATCAGGTCGGCTCCCCCCAGCTGCCCGGCACTCGTAACGTAACGTAAATCAACGTCCGTTTCTTTTTCCATGGCGTCAAAATCCGTGAAATTAGATATGTGCGGCAGATAAACCACATCAATGCGCAGCTTCCTTCTGCGGCTATTGCCGTATTTAAGGCTATCCAGCGGCACCGCATCCTCTTCGGGAATTTTTATATCCCGGTAATACGGGATCACCCCTAAAACTTTGACCCCGGTGCGTTTTTCCAAAAAATCTATGCCGCCTTTTAGCAAATTAATATCCCCGCGGAATTTATTAATAATTACCCCTTTAATCAAGCCTCGCTCCCGGGGAGTGAGCAACTCCAATGTCCCGACGATCCAGGCAAAAAATCCTCCTCGATCGATATCCCCGATCAAAATTACCGGTGCCTTGGCATAAAAAGCCATTTTTAGGTTAACGATATCATGGGATTTTAAATTGATCTCCGCAGGGCTGCCGGCTCCTTCGATAATCACCAGCTCGTAATTTGAGGCTAAGCGCCGGTAGGATTGCTTAACTACCTTGACCAGCCTGCTTTTGTACCGGGTATAACGCAAAGCATTCATATTCCCGATCGGCTTACCTAAAACAACCACCTGCGCCCCCACATCGCTAGTCGGCTTAATTAAAACAGGATTCATATCGACGCTGGGTTCGATACGGCAGGCCTGGGCTTGAACCGCTTGAGCCCGGCCGATTTCACCTTTTTCTTTGGTGACAAATGAGTTTAAGGCCATATTTTGGGCTTTAAAGGGAGCGACCCGGTAACCTTCCTGCAGAAAAATTCTGCATAAAGCACAAACCAAAACACTTTTGCCGACCCCTGAGCCTGTGCCGCAAACCTGCAATGCCCTGGCCTTCATCTTTTGTCCCCCGGGACTAAAACCACATTGGGCTTACCGGTAACCGGATGATTATTTACCAAAACCACGGTTTTATAAACCTGCTCGATATTTTGGTAAGTTAAAACCTCATCCGGCGTGCCGGCCTTAAAAATAACCCCTTGATCCAATAGAACAATCCGGTTGGCATAAGCGCTGGCTAAATTTAAGTCATGCAAGATCATCACAATCGTAAGCTTTCTATTACGGTTGAGTTTTTTCAATAAATCCAAGATCTGTACCTGATGCCCGATATCCAGATGCGAAGTCGGCTCATCCAGAAACAACAGCTCCGGGCCTTGAGTTAAAGCCTGGGCGATCGCCACCCGCTGGCGCTCTCCGGCGCTAAGCTGGTTAATCCACTTATCTTTTAAGTCCAGGGTATCGGTTAAAGCAAGCATCTCCTGCGCAATCTGAATATCCTTTTTACTTTCAAACTGCAGGCGGTTTAAATGCGGGATCCTGCCCATTAAAACCAGATCCATCACCGTAAAAGAAAAACCCGCCGGGATATTTTGAGCCACAAAAGCAACCCGCCGGCAAAATTCCTTTAATTTCATCTGCGCGATATTTTTGCCTTGAAAATAAATCTGCCCCCGGCCCAAAGGAAGCACCCTGGTCAACAGGCGCAGTAATGTCGTCTTGCCTGAACCGTTGGGCCCGATGACCACCATAAAATCCCCCAGGTCCACCTCCAGTGATAACTGCCGGATAATATCTTTTCGTTCGTAGCCGCCGCATAAATTTTCTATTTTTAACAAAGCACTCATAAAGCCCGTTTTCCTTTTTTCAAAAGAATAATGAATACCACCGCCCCGATCATTGCCGTGACTACGTCGATAGGGATCTCAACCGGAGCAAAAAGGGTCCGCGAAAGGAGATCACAAATGATCATGAACACGGAGGCGGCTAAACAGGTCAGCGGAATCAGGATTTTATGGTTAGGGCCTGCCACCAAGCGCATAATATGCGGTACGATCAAACCGACAAACCCGATGATTCCGCAAATACAAATCAGGCTGGCAGAAATTAAAGCCGTAACCAGAATAAGCAGTTTTTTAATATTTTGCGTATCGATCCCTAAATGTAAAGCCTCCTCCTCCCCCAGGCTAATCGCATTAAGATCCTGGGCAAAAAGATAAATCACCACAATACCTAAAATTACGGGGACCGCTACCAGCAAAAGAAGCTTATAATCGTATACTTGCAGGCTTCCCCATAACCACCAATTCATTTCATGCCTGGCCTCACTGCCAAATAAAGTTACCAGGAATACAATCAGGGAAGAAAAAGCGATAGAAATAATCACTCCCGAAAGGATTAAAGACTTATCCGTGATTACCCCTCTCTCCCGGGCTAAATTATAAACGATAATAATACTTAATACCGCTCCCAAAAATGCCGCCAGAGGCACATAAACTCTGGAGAGGCCCATGATCACCGCAATTACTGCCGCCAACCCCGCCCCGCTGGAGGTCCCCAAAAGATAGGGCTCTGCCAATGAATTTCTCAAAATCGCCTGGAGCACAATTCCGGAAATCGCCAGGCCGCTGCCGGTCAGAATTGCCGCGATTACCCGCAAGAGACGTAAATTAAGGATAGCCTGATTATCCTGCCTCAAGAGATTAGCCAGCGGTATATTCACCGCCCCTTTAATCAAACCAAAGATGATAATCGCAACCAGCAGTAATAATAAAATTATGAGTTTTCTTTTTAAGCGCATTTATTTAGTTGTCAGTTATCAGCTGCCCCCCGGGATATAACCTTTTATAAATCTCTTCTAAGCCCTGAGCAATCCGCGGCCCGGGGCGCAGCAGGATATCCGGATTAATATCATTGAATACCCGGCCTTCTTTTACCGCATCGATTTTATCCCAACCGAAACGCTGCTTGATCATTTTTAAATTAGCCTGCCTATCCATATAGGCCAGAATAATGCACTGGGGATTAAGGCTTATTACTTTCTCTGCGCTAAAATTACAGTAAGGCCGGATAAGATCATGCGCAATATTGTTGCCTCCGGCCAAAGTAATGATTTCATCAACAAAAGAGCCCTTAGCCGCCGTCATCAGCGGCTCATACCAAATCTCTACAAACACCCTGACCCTGCTATCTGCCGGAATCAATTTAGTTTTCGCTGTTATCGATGCAATCCTGTTTTTCATTTCTTCTACTAACAATGCGGCAGACTCTTCCTTATGGGTTATGCTCCCGATTTCCAGGATCGTCTTAAACAGCCCCTCTATGTTTTGCGGATCAGCGACATAAATACTCACGCCTAATTCTCCTAATTGCGCAACCGCTAAAGCCTGCTCTAAGCCGGTGCAAAAAACATAATCAGGTTTTAAGTAAACAATTTTCTCGATATTCGGATTGCTAAAATCACCGATTTTGGTTTTATCCTTTACCCGGGCAGGATAATTACAGTTTGAACTGACCCCCACTACCTCT
>JAGVOR010000009.1 GCA_020052635.1 Candidatus Omnitrophota bacterium | reverse complement strand
TGAGTAAGGGTTGAGCCATCGCTAAGCAGCAAGGTCATGGAGAAATCCTGGAAGTAATCCGGCTCCATTTCTAAACCGAATCCGTATACCGGATTATTAAAACTACCGGTTATCGAGAGAGAAAAAGTTTTCAGGACCTTACCGGTATAGCTGCCGGACCAGGTGGCCCAGCCGTCTCCGATAGAAGCTACAGTCATTGATTCAGATAAACTGACATTGGTGCCTGAAGGTAAGGCAAAGCTGCTGATAATAGCGCCGTTGGCAACAGCATCAAGTGAAGTCACCGCGCTGTAAGAGCCAACTGCTGACTGCCAGGCCGCAGAGCTGCTATACAAAGTAACGGCTTGAGCCTGTCCGGGTGATAATAATGTTACCGTCGCAAAAAGAACAACCAGCAGTAACGCATTTTTTAATAATTTCATCATTTTCTCCTTTTTTTAAATTTTTTAAGTAAGCCTAATAAACCCAACCCGAGTAATGATAGGCTGGATGGTTCCGGCGTTGCGGTATATGAACCGTTGATCGTATCATTTGCGCAGGTTGCTACCGGATAGTAAAATTTAAAATTCTGACCGTTTAGATCCGATAAACCAAAGATACTGCCATCGATGGTTACTCTCCATCTGTAATTCGGCTCATCTCCGGTAATATCTTCCCAGGAGAGGCCGGCCATTCCCTTGTAAACCGCTCCTACTTCATCGATAGTAGCAAGCTCATAATAGTTGGAGTATCCCCACGAAGGTGTCCAGTCGATCGCTTGGTCCCAAGAGGCAACCGAATATACGCCTCCGGCAGTTAAGCCGTTATGGTCGGTAAAAGCAACTCCATATTCATAAGTATCATCCCCGTCTAAGCTAAGCGCCAGGTCGCCGGCGAAGGTGTGCCAGATTGCTCCAGTGCTAGGCCTTACAATGTCATATCCGGTGGTTGGGTAGTTAGAGTAAATATCAAAAGTTATGGTATTGGTGGTATTGCTTACATTAACGCCATAGATCTCAAAGGCGAGATTACCGATGTAATCGCCTGTTGGATCGGCAAAAGTATAAGCGTAAGAATCGGCGGTGCCCGCCAAGAAAAAAACCGTGAGCAATATCGCAGCGAGTATAAATTTACCTTTCATTTAACTTCTCCTCTTTTTGAATCCTAACAGCCCGAATAATCCTAGTCCTAATAGCGTTAAGCTTGCCGGTTCGGGGACGGCACTAGTCTGGGTTAAATCAAATAAAGCATCGCTAGAATAATTGTTATCATTGCCATTAATTATGGCGTATTGAAGCATATAAGTGCCGGGAGTTGACCATGACCATGTCTCCCAGGGGCCATCTGTAAGATCGCCTACTTCACTGACGCTTGAATCCCATAAATTCGCAACTAGTGCCCCGGCAGGATCGTAAAGCCTGACAAATGCGCTATCATTAAACGGCATTTGGTCTACAGCGCTAAAGGCGGCGTGGCCGAGTAAGGATTCACCCGCATTTAAAGTAAAAGACTGGGAAGCGGTAGTGTATTGAGCAGTTGTGCCACCGAGGCCTGATGTTAATTTTAAGAAATAATTTCCTTCAGGAGGAGCATAATATAAATCATCTGCCCGCCCATAATGAAAGGTTATTACTGTCGATAAATCCGGTGCATTTAGGGTCCAGCTTGAAGCATTCCCGGTTTCGAAACCGCCATTAATTAATGCAGCATTCGCTGAGCCAAAACTAATAAAGAGTATAATTCCTAAAACAATTAACTTTTTCATGTTACATTATCTCCTTTTCTTTTTTAATGCTGCTAGTCCGAATAATCCCAATCCTAATAATGATAAGCTGGTTGGTTCAGGAACCGGGTAGCTTAATTTTTCATAAACCACATCGTTAGCACAGTTGGGCATCCAGCTGAAAGCAAATTCTCCGGAGTCGCCCAGTCCTAATCCGGAAAAATCAAAGGCATAGCTGGTGGTAGCGCTGGTGCCCCAGCCGGAAAAATTTACCGTGCCGAGCGGGTTTTGGCCGGCTAGATTTACGCCTACCGGGTGGCCGTCGCGGATAATGTAGCCGGTCCAGCCGCCGGTCTTATCTGCTCCGGATGTAATATATCCAGTCGGGTTATTAAGCGCTAAATTGATCGCGTAAAGGCTGTAAGCTCCCGGGGCCGGATCAGGATTGCCGGTGCCGGCAGTTGACCAGCTGGCTAAGTCCACTACGTAATCCCAATTACCGTTTGCCCCCAGATCGATAAATAAATCTCCGGGTGAAAGTATGCCCCAGTAGCTGGTTTGCGCGGTGCGGTTAAAAGTAAGGTTATTTAATTGGCGGTTGACGACATCAGCGCTGCCTCCGGTAAAGTTCGGGGTGCCGATGGTGTCTTTATTATCATCGTTGGTTCCATTGCCCCAGCCCGGCCAGTATTTGGCGGTATCGCCAAAAGGCAAAGTTTGCGCCTGGGCGGAGCCAACGAGAAAAATAAAAAATAAGGCCGTAATTAAAAATGCAATTTTTTTCATGTGTACACTCCTAAATTAGAAAACGTTTTCACTTTTAGTTAAAAATTTTTGTTTTTCTTTTTCCCAAAACCCCAGATCCCCAATAATCCTAAGCCTAGTAAAGTTAAACTTGCCGGTTCGGGGGTAGGGTTATGGCTGGCGTTATGCGAAAACGGAGCAAAGTCTATGTTTTGCTGTCCGTTATTTCCTGTTTCATAAGTATAAAGGTCAAAAACCATGGCGTAGTTATGCCCTAAACCGCTGACATCGAGGCTGAAATTATGTATATACCCATCGGCGCTGCCGGTTAAGTCGGCAACATTAAAGATTCCGCCGGCAGAGTAGTCAGCCGGAACAAAGCGAAAAGGTAGTTGATAATAATAAGTATCAAAAACCCCGTGCGGGCCAAGCAACTCCGGTTTCCCGTATTCCCAGCTGTTGATAGGGGTGCCGTTAATGGAAATATTTACCAAGGGAGCCGTGCCGTTGATTAAGGGCTGTCCATCGACAGAAAGCAGCGCACAGGATAAATAAAATTCTTTGTTTCCGATTTGTGAGTCTAGGGCGTGCTTATAAAGCGCCTGGAGGGTGAAATTGGAACTATTGGTGGATACTCCCTCATCAAACGGACCGTCAAGCAGGCCATCGCCGTTAAAGTCGCTAACATACGTGGCACCGGGGATATTTAATTGCAAGACGGGAATGGCCCAGGCAGATGAAACCAAAAATGTTTGGACTAAAATGGCTAGGGTTAAAATCAGTATTTTATTTCTACGCATTGTTTTTTTTAACTCATTTTGGCGGATAAAAAAGCCTATACAACTATAATAAGCACTTTCCGTGCCAAAGTTACGCTTTTTTAAATACTTTTTTAATTTACTTAAGTTATTGCAATAATTATAGTTACATAGGAAATTCACTGCCTAAATTTTAAACACATTGAATCTGACCATTATTAGCAGGCTAGCTGTTATCCAAAGGCATCATTAGATTGTCCAGAATTAATCTTAGACATAAGTTTATGAATAGCAATTACTTATGATATAAACATATCGCAACAAATCGTATACATTTATCAACATAAGCCGCAAGGCTACGCCAATTCCTGTAATTCCGGGGACACATTACTTAATTCCTTCTCTCAAGCTTTGGAATTAAGTAATGTGTCCCCGGAATTAAGGCACGTACTGCTCTATCTCCGGAAGAATGTCCTGGGCGAAGGATTTGAGTAAATTTAGGCCTTTTTCGGGGTTTTTAGGGTCTACTGGCGTAGATATTCGGATCATTGCTCCTGAGGTCTTCTTTTGCATTAAGCGGTCCTTGACGGTCTTTAATTGCTGTAGAATGTAGTTGTAGGTGGAGAGCTCCCCGGATTTAAACCAATAAACAACCAGTTGGGAGGCATTTTTGTTTTCGATAAGGAATTTGTTAACTTTAAATCCGGATGCCAGGTTGATTACGCCTTTATCAAGAATCGTCCCTGCCCCTCCTCCGGTGTAGCAGATCTCCGGTGGGTGCAGGGCGCGGCGGTTGTCGGAGGAATAAATGATGTAGAGGTTGACGGTTTCCCCGCGGGTAAGATTTTTGTAATTTCTCATAATTAAATTTCTGGTTTCAAGAATTGCGTAGTCACTCTCGCGCAGCTCGATCTCCTCCCCTTCCCAATCCCCGATTCTTTTAGGGAAGTTGGACATTTGCGCTTCTTGAGACGGATCGAATTTATGCGGGATATTCACAACTACCGCTACGGTGATGAGTAAAGCTGCCGCGAGAATAAAAGTCAAGTTTTTCATTATGACCTCCTAAGACGGGGACGTTTCCCAAAGGGAAACGTCCCCAGATTAATTCTATTCAAGCAACTTCTGCACGAACATCAACCCTAAAAACGCAAATACAAATACTAATATCCCCATTGTATCGTGAAAAACGCCCATGGCGTATTTCTCGCCGTAAATCTCACTGACTAATCCTAAAGAAGTAATCCGGATAATGTTTGTCCCCACGGCAATCGGGATCGAAGACAAAAAGAGTATCGCCTTTTTTGCCCTGGAAAGGTTGCTAAAGTACGCTGCTAACGCGCCCAGCGAGATCAAAGCAACCAGCGAACGGATCCCCGAGCAAGGGTCCTCGACCATCAACATTGCATGAGCTGTCCTTAAAATGCTCCCTTCTCTAATTGTCGGGATGCCGATATTATTCATTAGAACTTTGGAAACCTGCGCGGCAAAGATCTTAAGCCGGAAACTTAAACTGGCGATTAAAGCCAGCGGCAAAGGGATCATCGAAATCAGGAAAAACAGCGGGAAGGCCAGTTTTTTAAAGAACTCTTTGCCCAGGGTAATCATAATTAAACCGGATAAGGTGACAATCAGAGAAAACCCCGACGCAAAGGAAACCCTGAAAAAAGTGCATAAGGCGTGGATCAGCAGGCCGGACCCAAAAAGCAGCCAGCCGGAGTTAAGCGGCTTGACGATTAATTTCGCCAGCTCCTCTCTCTTCTGCCAGATAACAAAGGCGCTGATAAAGGGCACCAGGAATCCGTGGCTGTAATAGGTGTCTTTAGCGCTCCAGCGGTCATACATCCATTGGAAGGTTGGGATGTAGGCGATAACGGTCAGCACTAGTAATGAGGCTAATTTAACTGAATCATTTCTTTTCATTGGTCTTCTCCCTCTCAAAATCCAACAACTTCGAATTCTTAAGCCACCTTAAAGTTAATAAAACAGTAATCAGAATAGCGAAAAACGCCCAGATGCCCTCCATCCCGCTTACGGCGATGGCGATTAAGCCGAAAGATAGCGTCAGGCCGTATAAAGTCAAAACTGCTTTTTTCTGCGAGCCCTCCCTGATTAAGAGCCGATGGTGAATATGGTCTTTATCCGCCTTCATTATCCCCTTACCGGCCAGGGTGCGCCTGATAATCGCAAGCGCAGTATCAGTAACCGGTATCGCCATAGCGATCACCGGCACCAGCACCGAAATTAAGGTCGCTCCTTTGTAGGCTCCCTGAATGGCAATAATCGAAAGGATAAATCCCAGAAGCAGACTGCCGGAATCGCCCATGAATATTTTTGCCGGATAGAAATTATAAGGCAGAAATCCTAAGGCGCTTCCGCAGATGGCAATGGCCAAAAGCGCCATCACCGGGGACTGGATTTTAAATGCCGTAAAAAATAAGCTGGCGGAGATGATTGCGACTACACCGGAGGATAAGCCGTCTAAACCGTCCAGCAGATTGACGGCATTGGTGAAACCGACGATCCAGAATACTGTCAGCCCCATACCGACGATTTCCGGGATATGAAAGGAGCCGCCAAAAAGGCCGCTGACCTTGACGATCGAGAACCCAAAGAGATAAACCGTTACCGCGGCGGCAATCTGAAATAAAAGTTTGACCATCGCAGTCAAGCCTTTAGTATCATCCAGGACCCCAGCCAAAACAATAATTAATGAACCGGTGATTACGCCGATTAATCTTAGTATATTGTCAGAAAACGGCTGATAATGAATGCATAGTAATAAAGCAAGCATGAACCCCGCGTAAATCGCCAGCCCGCCTAAAAGCGGCACGGGCTTTTTGTTCATTTTTCTCCAATTCGGTTTATCCAACCACCCCATTTTAAGGCTTAGGGCCCGCACAACGGGAGTAAGGATAGTCGATGCCCCAAAAGCCGCAAAAAATGCCAGTAGGTAAAATTTAATCATCTTGTTTTCCCACCCTTGTTGTATGAGCTTTATCCCAGGTTGCGGTATTGCGGTTGCAGAGGAATTCATAGAGTGCGATTACCGCCGCAAAATTAACCAGGCAGAAATAAAACGGAATATAGAAAATCTTGATCCTGCTTTTGTCTCTTAATAAATATCCGGTTAAGGCCAGCAGGTAAAAGATAATTTGCAGGATCAGTAAATAAAGATACACTGGCTGCCCGGTAAGCGCAAGATTAAATAGAAGGATCAAGGCCAGATAATAAGCTACTCCCCAGCGTAAGAATTTATGAAAAAGCAGTTCGAATATCCCCAGGGGATTTAAGCCGAATAATTGCGCCCCTAAGCATTTGATGCCTTTAAATCCCTGCGAGACAATCCTGACCTTTTGGTTAAACTCTTCTTTTAAATCCTGGGTGGCTACCTCATAGGCAACTGCTTGCGGTTCATAGAGTACTTTAAAGCCTTTAGACTGGATCAAAAGTGGAATGCAAAAATCATCCGCTGCCGCCGGATTAGGATAGGGGTAGGCATTGCTTCTTACTGCCTGGATTGAACCGTTAGTGATCAATAATTTACCCAGCCTGCTCTCCTGCATTTTAATAAAGGTTTCGTATTTCCAGTAGAGATTTTCTCCCTGTCCGACGCTGGTGCGGTTGGCGTTCGTATAGCTTAAGCGCCCGGCGACACAGCCGACCTTGGTGTCGATAAAATTACGGATAAGTTTTAAGATGGCTTCCGGGTCATAAATCGAATTGGCATCTGAAAAAATAAGAATTTCCCCTTTGGCTTGCGGCACGGCTTTGTTTAAAGTAGATACCTTGCCTTCCCTTTCCGGTTTATCAATAATTTTTATCCGCGGGTCATTATATTTTGCCAGTATCTGCTTAGTTGCATCGGTACAGCCATCCAGAGCAAAGATGATTTCGAATTTATCGGCCGGGTAGTCCAGCTTGAGGGTATTTTCAACTTTTTCCGCGATAACTTTCTCTTCGTTATGCGCGGCAATGATGATGCTGATAAAAGGGGCAATTCCGCCCTTTTGCGGCTCTTTACCGAATAGCTGCGCCAGTAAATACATTACCGCGGGGAAACCGAAGTAGATAAATGCCGTTAAATATACGAAAAACCAGAATATAGTTTCCATGTTTTATATCGGGGACACGATACTTAATTCCCTAATTAAACTCTCGGATTAAGTTTCGTGTCCCCGGAATTAATAATCTTATCAATACTCTTAAATACCGTTCTCCAATTATACTTTTCCTCAACCAGTCTACGCCCGTTCTCCCCTAATCTCAAGCGTAAATTCTCATCTCGCAGTAAATCAATCACCCCTTGCGCAAATTCCTGCGGGTTGTCGCGGATTAATAGATGCTCGTTATTCTTAAGCTCCAAGCCTTCACAGCCGACAGAGGTTGAAATAACCGCTTTTTTCATACTTAAGGCTTCAAGGATTTTAATCCTGGTCCCGCTGCCGATCCTAAGCGGCACAATAAAAACCGCAGCTTTAGCGACATATGCGCGGACATCATTAACAAATCCGGTAATCGTAATCTGACTGTCTTTTTGGGCAAGCGCCTTGATTTTAGCTGAAGGGTCATCTCCTACTATCCAGAGTTTCAAATCAGGAACTTGTTTTTTTATAAGCGGCATTATTTTTTTAGTAAAATATAACAACGCGTCTTCATTCGGGTGCCAGCCGATTTGCCCGGTATAAACTAAAGAATCAGGCTCAACCTGAGTGGCTTGGGGAGTAAAATATTCAAGATCTACTCCGTTATTAACGGTGATTACCTTATTTTTGCCCGTTACCGCCTCCATAACCAATTTATCTAAATCCGAGCAGGCGATGCAGAGGTCGAATTTGGCCCACATTTTCTTCTGTAGCAGGTTAAATTTAAAGTACTCCAGATAGGCAAAGGCCTTCTTGAAGATATTTTTCTCTAACCGGGCGTATCTGCCGGCGATCTCGGATTCAATATTATGCTCATAAAGAATTTTAATCCCTTTAGCCTTAAAAGGTATATTTAAAGAGCGATGAATCCCATCACAAATAATCAGATCCGGAGTTTCTTTCAGGCAAAGTTCCTTTAATCCGCTATCTGCCTTGGTGCGTATTTTTACAGAAAACGGAATAGGCAAAAAGAAGCTTAAAATGAATTGTACAACTTTACACCATAAGCTCTTCTGGGTTTCCAGAATAAAAGGGATAACCTCTACCCCCTTTGCTTTTAAATATTCAAGCAGGTAGTAGTTTCTTTTCTTATACCCATTTACCGGTGGTTCCGGATTATCTCTGATTATAAATATAGCTTTCATGTTTTTATCGGGGACACGTTACTTAATTCCCCTAAATTAAGCCCTGGAATTAAGTAACGTGTCCCCAGAATTCCCGTAATTAAGTAATGTGTCCCCCGAATTACTCTATTAACTCTAACTTAATATCATCAATCCACGCCGTTCCTTTACCCACTAACTGCGCGCCCAGATATTCAACTTTATTCTCTTCTCTTGGGCTAAAAGTAACTTCAACCAATTTCCAGTCCTCTGTTCCGTAGGCGCCTTCGGTTCCGAAATAAACAGCTTCTCCACTCTGGTAGTTGGCTTTAATTCTGACAAAGGCGCTGTCTTCAACGCCTTTAGTTTTTATCCATGCTGAAAGCTTATAAGTATAGCCGGGCTTAAGAGTGACTCCCGGGTTTTGGACCGCCACTCCTACTGAATCCCATCCGGCTCCGGGGCCGCCCTGTATCTTTAATGAAGATTTACCTGAGCGTTTAGTTTTGTTATCCAGGCTAGCTTTACTTTGGCCTTTCCAGGTTTGGAATGACCATTTTTGCTGGCCATCTTCGAAATTACCGTTTGGAATTGGTATCGGCACACTTTTTTGAGAAGTTTTGTTATCTGCTGGCGGCTCCTGTTTTTTAGGTGCCAGAAAATTATCAAATTCCGGGACAAAAGTAGATAGTCCTAGCGCATAGGCATAAACCATTTTATTGGCTTGGGCAATAGAATTAACCGCCTCTTCATACGGTTCATCTTTATCATTCACCAGCCCCCAGTTAGCTGCTTGTTCGTCGTAGCATTTACGCGGCGGATCAAAATACTGGAACCAATGCATTCCGACTACCGCCGGGTGAGCAGCGGTTTTAGCCAAATATCTCCAGTAGCTTATCCCCCTATCTTTTTGAGTTCTAACAACACCATAAGGTAATCCAGTATCTTGCGCTGCAATTAGCACGCCAAGCATTATTGGTTTGCCGGCATAACTGGCCACCTCATCTATTTCATCAGAGAATTTAGGATCAATTTTATATCCTTGATTCAGCCCGTAAGCGCTCATGCTGAATATATCGCAGTATTTGCCGGTTCCGCGGATTACTTCCGGGTATGACCTGGTGGGCCGGGTTCCTAAAATCATATGGTATTTATCAATTTCTCTCAAAGTATCATGTAAAACCTTAGCAAATTGTTCAGCGATAACTTCCAGAAACTCCAGCTTATCTTGTTCTGATGCCTGATTCTCATTTAACCCTTTATTTTTTATGAATTCAAGCCAGGCTTGTTTTCCGGGCTTAGCATTATCTAAAGCAATAAAATCATCAACCAAACTGCCTCTTCTGCCTTTACTGCCATACCAGGAGGGCTCATCAGCCAGAAAATAGCCCAAAAGCCATGGGTCATCGATAAGGTAAGGTTGGTTTTTAAGGGTTCCTTCTATTGCCTCTTTGCTCCCGTCTTTGAATCCTTGAGAAAAAACATCCGGGAAATATCCATAGCTACCCTTAGGAATGACATTTTCGGCTTTTCTGGATAAATCTATACCGATTAAATAAGCTATTCCGGGTTCTCTGTAGATACCCTCGGTTGACCAATCTCCGATTGTATTAAATCCCCAGTTATGCAGTTGCATCCGGGTAGCTTTTATCCATTCCTGCTCACTGCCGTATTTATTTAAGCATGATTCCTGGTAGGTTCTTTTGCCTTCTGAATCAGGAATTCCACCCATACGCACACAATACATTCCGATTGTCCAGAAAACATTACCCTCCGGGGTAATAATCCACCACTTATCGTTTAGTTTTTCAGTGTGGAAGTAGCCTTTTTGTGTGCCTTTTAAGCCAATCCATCCGCCGTATTTATCGAATTGGTTATCTTCGGCATAAACCTTAATTACGCCAGCTAGTGATAATATAATTAATAAGCTAATTATAATCTTTTTCATAGATCCTTTCTAAGGCCGCAGACATAAAGATTAAAAACCAAAGTATGCGGTCTTGCTGGGCGTGTAAAAATATTCCTGCGATTAAGAAACCAACCAATCCGATATACAATCCTTTCGAGTATCCATTTAAAGGTGTTTTAGATCTAATAATTTTGTTTAGGCCTCTTAGAGTAAAAAATATAATACCAAAAAATAGTAATATACCGATAATTCCTAATTCAGCCATTATTTCAAGATACGTATTATGTGCTCGGCCGGGGCTAACAGGTGCGTAATTTCTGTTTTCATAAAAGTAGTTGCCAATACCTATGCCAAAGAGAGGATGCGTTAAAAATATTCTCCAGCCAGCTTGCGCTAGATAATAGCGTCTTGTAGTTGAGTCTATGTCCCCATCTCCGATTCCGAATGCCTTTTCAGAAACCTGAGTTTTTCCGAAACGGTCACGTAAATTTTGAGGCATAGTATTGATGAATATAACTGTCAGGATGCAAACGACTATGATTGCAATAAATTTTTTTCTTGATTTAAGTATGGCAACTAAGAGCATTCCTCCTAATCCGACTATGCCACCTCGCGAAACAGTAGTAATTAAAGCCAGAAAGATAACAATCATAATTCCGATCAGAATTAATTTTAACAGCTTGCTAGATTCAGTTGTTGATGTATAAAAAGTAAGAGCGATAAAAGGCAATATAGCGATTGCGAATTCATTAGGTCCGTAGCCGGTTCCACCCGCTCTTTCAATTCCCAGGTATGATAATATTGTTTGTAGGCAAATAAAAAATATCGAGATTGTAATAAGCCACAGCATCAGTCTAAGTTTTTTTATATCTTGTAGTAATATAAGAACTGTTATTCCCAAGATAGCATTAGAGATAAACATGGTAAAATTCTCTCTTGAGGCCCAGCCGGGCTGGGTGAAGCCGGAAATAAATACCCAGATTAGAAATAATACGAAATATTTAATTTGCGGTTTTTTAAGAAAATCCCAAGCTCCTTTTCGTCCTCCGCAATGTATCAAAGTAGAGAGAAAAGTTAAAGTGCCGATGATTTTAATCGGCGTTACCATACTGAATATTCCAAGAAAGCTGCCACCCATGGTAAGTTGAGTTGATATGGGGATTAAAATTAGAGTAAGCCCCAGGCCAAAAAGCGGGCTTATGAAGATTCCTATTGCTGTTGATAGACCGATTATTATGTAAAATATATTATTCATATTTATAATCCGGTGCGTGGTGCGTAGTATAGCTTTTCAGTTTCTATAATCTGATCTTTAAGCGAAAAATGTTTTGAGATATATTCAAGCGCATTATTTCCGTATTTTATAGCTAATT
>JAGVOR010000111.1 GCA_020052635.1 Candidatus Omnitrophota bacterium | reverse complement strand
GCCCTGCATTTAAATCAGGACCGTCAATGGAGCGGAGGACTGGTAAAAACTATTTGCGGCTCAATGATGATGGATAATATCGCAAATTTTTTGGGGATTAAACTTTATGAAACCCCAGTAGGTTTTAAGTATATCTCTAACCTGATGGAAACCCAGGATATTGTCGCCGGAGGCGAAGAGGCCGGCGGGATGGGGGTTAAAGGCTATATTCCGGAGCGCGACGGTACAATGGCCGGGTTGCTGTTGATTGAAATGATGGTTTATCGGAACAAAAATATTTTAAAAATTTTAAATGAAACTGAAGAAAAGTTCGGAAAGTACTATTATGTCCGCCAGGATTTTCATTTAGCCAAGCAGGTTGAGCCTAAAAAAGAGGATCTGCCTAAAGAATTACTCGGTAAGCGGGTAGTTGAGATCAAAGATTACGACGGGATCAAACTTATTTGTGAGGATTCAAGCTGGCTGATGTTTCGCGGTTCAGGCACTGAACCGATTATGCGTACTTATGCCGAGGCAAAAAGCCTTACTCAAGCTAAGAAACTTTTAGTTTTAGCCAAAGAGATTATTTTAAAAGAAGGAGCATAATATTAAGATGATTATGCTAGGGGTAAATTCGCGAGGAAAGGGGGCAGGCTGTTATCAAGAAATTTCGTATTTGATAATTGGCTGGTATTGTGTAGTTAAAGAATAATTGACTTTCAACAAACTTAAAAAATAAAATCGAGATAAGGAGTAATTGCAAATGTCAGACACTAGAGCAGAGTTAGAGCAGTTATATAACCAGAGCATTAAAGTTTTAAAAGAAGGCCAGGTGGTCAGCGGCAAGATCGTGGAGATTAAAACCAAAGAGGTCTTAGTGGACGTAGGCTTTAAATCCGAGGGGATCGTGCCGATTACGGAATTTTCCTCGGCGGATTTAGAGCTGGGAAAGGAAATGGAGTTTTTACTGGAAAATATGGAAAATGATGCAGGGGTTATGACCTTATCCCGCGAAAAAGCCATGCGCATGCAGGGGTGGGATAAGATCGTTAAGCTATCCAATGACGGTACCCTGGTTGAAGGTAAGCCGGTAAAAAAGGTTAAAGGCGGATTTCTAGTCGATATTATGGGCATTGAAGGGTTCCTGCCCAGCTCGTTATCCTCTTTCCGGAATATTGCCGATAAGGATATTTTGTATAAAATCTTTAAGTTTAAGATCGTCAAGGTGAATAATCTGCGGCGCAGTATCATTGTCAGCCGGCGGGAAGCCGTACAAGCCGACCGCGATGTAGCCAAGGGGAAAATCTGGGGTGAATTAAAGATCGGCAATATTTACCCCGGGTTAGTTAAAGCGATCACGGATTTCGGTGCTTTTATCGATCTGGGCGGGGTAGACGGTTTGCTGCACATCACCGATATGTCCTGGTCTAAGATCAGCCATCCTTCCGAGATTGTTGCCATCGGGGATAAAATCGAGATAATGATTTTGAACATGGATCAGGCCTCGGGTAAAGTTTCTTTAGGATTGAAGCAAAGATTATCCGATCCCTGGAAGGATATCGAAGGGAAATTTACCGTCGGTTCCAAAGTAAAAGGTAAGGTGGTCAACATCCTGCCTTACGGAGTTTTTGTCGAGCTGGAAAAAGGGATTGAAGGGCTAATTCATGTTTCCGAAATCTCCTGGACCAAGCGGGTAAATAATCCGGGAGAGATGTTTGCCGTAGGGGATATGGTCGAAACCCAGATCCTTAGCGTGGAGAAAGAATCGCGCCGGATCTCTTTAAGCTTAAAACAATTAGAACAAAATCCGTGGCTGGAAGCCGAGAGCAGATATCCGGCCGGCTCCACCGTATCCGGTAAGGTGCGCGGTTTTACTGAATACGGGGCGTTTGTGGAGTTGGATTCTAACCTGGAAGGGATGATTCATGTTTCCGATATCTCCTGGACCAAAAGAATCGGCCATCCTCAGGATGTGTTAAAGAAAGGCCAAAAAATCGACGTGTCGATTCTTTCGGTGGATGCGACCAACCGCAGAATTGCTTTAGGGTTAAAGCAGCTGCAGGAGAATCCTTGGAGCAAAATTGCCGAAAAGTATCCTTTGGATACGCAGCTTGAAGCAGAGGTTACCAGTCTTACGGAGTTCGGTGTTTTTGCCAAGATTGACTCAGAGTTAGAGGGATTGATTTATTCCAGTGAGATTGATAAAGAATCCGTGGCTAATCTTAAACCCGGAGACAAGATCAAGGTGAAAGTAATTAAAGTTGATGTGGAGCAGGCCAAGATTGGCCTAACTGCCCGACTCTAAAAACAGGGACGGTTCTCAACCCAAAGCAGAACTGTCCCCTTTTTAGGGACAGTTCTGCTTTATTTTGAGAACCGTCCCTAACTAACGTTTTTTATTATGACCGATATCGAAAAACAATTAGCAATTATCAGGCGGGGAGCGGTTGAAATTATCTCTGAAGATGAATTGCGCAAGAAACTTCAGAAGAGCATTCAAACCCGGCGCCCTTTAAAGATTAAGGCGGGGTTTGACCCGACCGCTCCGGATCTGCATTTAGGCCATACCGTGCTTTTACGAAAACTGCGCCAGTTTCAAGACCTTGGCCACGAAGTTTATTTTCTCATCGGGGATTTTACCGGCCAAATCGGGGATCCTTCCGGCAGAAGCGAGATCAGGAAACAGCTTTCCAGGCAAGAGGTAGCCAAAAACGCCTTGACCTATAAAAAGCAGGTTGCCAAAATCCTGGATATCCGCAAACTCAAAATAGTATTTAACAGTAAATGGTTCGAAAGGATGTCCGGGGTGCAAATGCTGCGGCTGACTACTTATGCCTCGGTTTCGCAGATGCTGGCGAGAGAGGATTTTAAAAAACGCTACAGCCAGGGAGAAAATATTTCGATCTTAGAGTTTATCTATCCTTTGATGCAGGGGTATGATTCGGTGATGCTTAAGGCCGATATCGAACTGGGCGGGACGGACCAGATTTTTAATCTTTTAGTCGGCCGCCAGTTCCAAAAGGACTTTAAACAGGAGCAGCAGGTGGTACTGACGATGCCGCTTTTGGAGGGTACCGACGGCATCCAGAAAATGAGCAAGTCGTTCGG
>JAGVOR010000002.1 GCA_020052635.1 Candidatus Omnitrophota bacterium | reverse complement strand
GCATCAATAAAATCTTGGGCCTGCTTAACCTGAATACCTAAATCTTTACTTAAGCTAAAAGCACCCTGGCCGTAAATAATGCCGAAATTTACTCTCTTGGCTACCTCCCGCATTTGATTGCTGACCTGGGATTCAGGTAAGCCATAAATCAAAGCAGCGGTCAAACGGTGAATATCTGCGTCCGCCTTAAAAGCCTTAATCAATACAGGATCATTGCACAAATGGGCTAAAACCCTTAGTTCGATTTGCGAATAATCTCCGGAAAGCAGGCAATAATCTTTACCGGAAGCAATAATCGCCTGCCTAATCTTTGCGCCGATATCGGTCTTAACCGGAATATTCTGTAAATTAGGATTACTGGAGCTCAATCTTCCGGTTTCGGTCCCGGTCTGGTTAAAAGAAGTATGCACCCGTCCGTCGGATGGATCTACCAGCTTAGGCAAGGCATCCAGATAAGTATTCTTCAGCTTGGTTAACTGCCGGTACTCCAGCAAAAACGCCGGCAAAGCGTGCTTATCCGCCAGCCGTTTTAAGACCTCTTCATCGGTAGAGGGCCCGGTTTTAGTTTTTTTAACCACCGGGAGTTTCAGCTTATCGAATAAAACCTGCCCCAGCTGTTTAGGCGAATTGATATTAAACTGGGTGCCGCTTGATTCATAAATATCCGAAATTAATTTTATCAGCCGCTGATCAATTTCATGCGCCAGATTTTTAAGCAGCTTCAAATCCAATTTGATGCCGTCCTGCTCCATCCCGGCTAAAACGCTGACCAAAGGCATCTCCAGATCCGAAAATAACCCTAGTAAGCCTCTTTCCTCCAGGGCTTTGGCCAGCACCGGCTTTAAACGGACAATTAAAGCGACTGCCTCTTGGGCCCTAAAGTTTTCATCAGCCCGGATAAATTCGCCCAAATTTTCTAATACCAGATCAACCAGCGCATAGCTTGAGCGCGAAGGATTTAATAAATAAGCGGCGATCATCACATCGAAACCTAAGCCGTTTAAAATCAAGCCTTCTTTACCTAGAGCGACTTTCAATTTTTTAAGATCGTATCCGGTCTTTTTTATGTGTTCACTGGAAAAAACCTTAGACAGATTGCCATCGGTTAAATCTGCCGGAAATACTTTACCATTTACCGCATAAAATAAATTATCGGCGGCCGTTCCAAAAACAGCAATTGGTCCGTTTTCGGTCATCAAATCCGCGATTTCTTTTTTTGTCGTAGCCCCTAAATTAACGGCTGCCTTTTTTTCTTCTGTTGCTGGCAGATCTCCCAGTAATTTTTTAAATTCCAGTTTAATAAAAAGTTGCTTCAGCTGCGCGTAATCCGCCCTGGCAAGCTTGGCCTGTTTTAAATCCAGATCCAGATCTACTTTCTGGTTAAGATTAACTAACTCCTGGTTCAATTTTATCCGCTCCCGATGCTTGATTATTTCTTCTCTGACCTTCTCAGGCTCAACCTGAGAAATATTTTTAAGCATTTTATCCACTGAGCCAAACTTAACGATCAGCTTCCTGGCGGTTACCTCACCCACCCCCGGGACTCCGGGAATATTATCCGCATCATCCCCCATCAAGGCGATTATATCGCTAATCGCCTCCGGGGCTACGCCAAAACGCTCTTTTACTCTTAGAGCATCATAAAGGACACCTTGATCCTTATAAGGATCAAGTACCGCAATATTCTTTGCCACCAGCTGCAGAATATCTTTATCGCTGCTCACAATCGTCACGGATATTTTTTTAGCCGCCGCTTTACGGGCAAGATGGGCAATTATATCATCGGCTTCAAAACCTTTTTTTTCAAAGATTGGCACTCCGTAAGCACCCAGTATCTCTTTAATGATCGGGATCTGGCTAATCAGGCCTTGGGGCATCGGAGCTCTTTGCAGCTTATACTGATCGAACTTGGCAAGCCGGAAAGTATCGCGCGAGATATCAAAACAGCATGCCAGATAGTCCGGCTTTTGCTCCTTGAATATTTTATTTAACATATTCAAGAATATATAGATGGCGTTAGTTTCCTGCCCCCAGGAGGTCCTCAAAATACTCGAGCCGCTCACTGCATAATAAGCCCGGTAACAAAATGCAGTGGCATCAATCAAAAATAAAGTTTTTGCAGGCATCAATTAAATATACAAGGAATTATTTTGTCAGGTAAGATGTCTTGCGGTACGTTTGTTATCGCGTCAGAGCTCTGCGCTCTGCCTGTTCAATAAATGCTTCGATCTCCGGGTTATACTCATCCAGCTGTTGGGCATCCAAGGCTTCTTTGATTGCCGTAGCCATATCCCCTCTCTCAAAACTTATTTTGGCTTTCTTGAAATGCGCTTGGGCAACGTTTTCATCGTCCCGGTTAAACTCGGTTTTGCTGCCGGCAATATCTTTCATTAAATTTAAAACTTCATCTTCCCTCTCGTCGGCAAAGGGCTTGGAAGATAAAGATGAGCGGATATCCCGCAGGCGATTGGCAGCTTTCTGAGTCCAAGGATCCAACTGATCTCCCACCTCAACCCTTTTCCCCCAGCAAAGCGCTGCTTTTTCGAAATTTCTTTGGCCTTCGTAAAGCAGCGCCAGATTTGTATAGGTGCTGGCATAGAAAGGATCAACCTTAATCGCCTTAAGATAACTTTCCTCTGCCCGGTCAGTCTGCCCCATCGCCTCATAAACTACCCCGGCGTCATTAAAAGCAGCGGCGAAATTAGGATGCAGGCTAATAGCTTTCTGATAAAAACTCAGCGCTTGCACTAAATTGCCCATCCGCTGATACTCTAACCCCAGCTCCCGGTACTTAGCGGCTTGCTCCTGCTTAACAAGAGTGACATCTCCTACCGAAACAGGGGCTTTGATCTCTTTAGCGAAAAGCAAGTGGGCAGAACAAAGAACATATGATATTGCAATTGCAGTAATTATGAATTTGGGCGGGAGAAGTTTATTCATTTATTTGAGATTCATTATATACATTTGCGCTCCCGGAGTCAAGGAAAAATTTAAATCATCGGCTCCATATTCAACGCCGGATGTTTTACCTGATTTAAAAAAACCAGTAATTCTTCAGCGGTGGTCGCGACTGTTTCATCGGCAATCTGATCGATTAAATTCTCCTGCCCTATTTCTTCCGCCCGGGCCCTTAATTTATCCCCCAAAATTTCTTTTAACTCTTTAGGCATCCAGACCACCCTGGCCAAACCGCCTTCCGCGGAAATAAATTTTTTACTTAAAATATACAATTTACCTACTCCCAGAAATCCCGGAGTTTGCACCCCGCCGCCGACTGAGCCGGCCAAAGTAGTAAAACTCATCCCGGAAGGGGTCATTCCGGTGTAATCCCGGTGCACCAGCATTACGCCATTCGCCTCGGGAATAATCGCCACAATACATTCAAAGCAGCCGCAGGATGATTGCGGGCCGTCCATCAAAGAATACATGCTTACCTTTTCGATCGTCTGATTAGACTTCTGCTTCACAAATTCATTAATATTATCCCACTGGCCCAGGCGCTCATCTAAAAGGTTACCTTTAGGAATAGGCTGATTGGGGCCGGTAGGAACAATTTCAAATG
>JAGVOR010000090.1 GCA_020052635.1 Candidatus Omnitrophota bacterium | reverse complement strand
GCAGGAACAGATCATAATACCAATATTTTAATTATAATAGCACAACCGGTAAGCGGGTCAAGGGGATAATAGAAGGCTTATTTGAGCTCTTCGGGATGATGTTTGACTACTTTTGCCTCGACCATATAAATTACATCTTCGGCAATATTGGTCGCATGGTCGCAAATCCGTTCCAGATAACGCACAATCAACAACAGTGCCACGGCGCGATCTGCGGTTTTAGGGTCACGGGCCAGATATTCAGTGATCAACTCTTCTTGCACTAAATTCCGCAGACGGTCAGCTTCGGAATCATTTAAAACTACCTGTCGAGCCAGCAAAGCGTCTCTTTTGACAAAAGCATCAATCGCTCCGCGCACCATATCCTGAGCGACGCCGGAAAGTTTAGGAATATCAACTAAGGGCTTAAGTAGCGGCTTCTTCATCAATTCCAGTGATTTTTGCGCAATATCCAAGGCAATATCGGCAATCCGCTCCAGCTCCGTGTTAATCTTCATCCCGGTAGTGATATACCTTAAATCTCCGGCCATCGGCTGATAGCGGGCGATCAAATCAATGCATCTTTCATCGATCAAGAGTTCTAAATCATCAATATTGTTATCATGATTAATGACTTCCTGGGCCAAAGCCTGATCCCGGTTTTTTAAAGACTCCACTGATTTAAAGATGGCTTCTTGCGCAAAAACCGCCATCCGTAAAATATCTTTATGTAATTCTTTTAACTCTTCATCCAAATGTCTCAACATTACGCACCTCCAATTTTAACCGTACCTTCCGGTAATATAATCTTCCGTCCGCTTGTCTTTAGGGCTGGTAAAAATATCCTGAGTTTTACCGAACTCGACTAACTCACCTAAAAGCATAAAACCCGTATCATCCGAAACCCGCGCCGCCTGCTGCATATTGTGTGTTACGATTATAATCGTGTAATTATGTTTTAGCTCGCGCATCAACTCTTCAATCCGGCTGGTCGCCTGCGGGTCAAGGGTAGAACAAGGTTCATCCATCAGCAGAACCTCCGGCTTAACCGCAATCAACCTGGCAATACAAAGCCGCTGCTTCTGCTCCAAAGATAAGCTCAGTGCAGATTTATTAAGCTTATCTTTCAACTCATCCCACAAAAGAACGGAATGCAAGCTATCTTCCACTATTTCATCGAGTTTAGTTTTATTTAATCCTTCGGCGTGCACCTTTTGCCCAAAAGCGATATTTTCATAAATCGATAGCGGAAAGGGATTGGGCCGCTGGAAAACCATACCCACTTTTTTTCGTAAATTCACTAAATCCACTTTAGGTAATATAATATTTTCGGCATCGATGATTACTTCCCCGCTTACCCGCACCCCTTCAATCAGGTCGTTCATCCGGTTAAATACCCGCAGCAGCGTGGATTTACCGCAGCCGCTTGGTCCGATCATCGCGGTAATCTGCTTTTGCGCAAAATGCGCGTGCACATTGATCAATGCCTGAAAATCACCATACCATAAATTTAAATTATTTACCTTGATATCCGCCATTATCCGAATTTCCCCCGAATATAATCATCGGTGCGCTGATCAATTGGCGCCGTAAATATCTTTTCCGTTTTATCCAATTCTACCAGTTCCCCGGATAAAAAGAAAGCCGTACGATCACCTACCCTGGCTGCCTGCTTTACATTATTCGTCACTAAAACCAAAGTATAATCCTTCTTCAATTTGAGCATCGCTTCTTCGATTTTGGCGGTAGAGATCGGATCAAGCCCGGAACAGGGCTCATCAAATAAAATCACATCCGGTTCAACCGCTAAACTCCTGGCGATACAAAGCCTCTGCTGCTGACCGCCGGATAATTTGAAAGCCGAAACATCCAGGCGATCTTTAACCTCCTCCCAAATATAGGCCTGTTTAAGCGAACGCTCAACAATCTCGGAGACTTTGCGGCGATTCCTCTCTCCGTGCATCTTAACCCCATAAGCAATGTTGTCGAAAATAGATAGCGGCAAAGGTAACGGCAGAGCAAAAACCATGCCGACTTTTTTACGTAAAACCTCGACATCCAGTTTTCTGACATCAATTTGGTCATATTGAAGATTTCCGCTCATTTTAAAAGCAGGATGCAGTTCATTTAAACGGTTAAGCATGCGCAGGAAACTGGTTTTCCCGCTATTAGAAGGCCCGATTACACTTAAAATCTCATTGGCCTGAACCTCGATATTAACCCCTTTTAAAGCGTGAATCTGCCCAAACCAGATATTTAAATTATTAGCCTTAAATTTTACCATTTTTTCTTTTTTCTAAAGTTAGTACGGATAATAATCGCTACTAAATTCATCATCAAAACTAAAAACAATAAAACCAAAGCTGTGCCGTAACGTACCTTTTCATCGACATTAGGTACTTGAGTAGAAATTACATACAAATGATACGGCAGGGCCATCGCTTGATCAAAAATGGATTTAGGAAGCTGCGGTAAATAAAAGGCCGCTACAGTAAAAAGTATGGGGGCAGTTTCCCCGGCTGCCCTGCCCAACCCCAGAATTGTCCCGGTGAGAATTCCGGGTATCGCGTTAGGTAAAACAATGTGCCGAATCGTCTGCCATTTGCTGGCACCTAAAGAAAGGCTGACCTCGCGGAATGACTGCGGCACACTCTCTAGCGCCTCACGTGATGTAGTAATAATGATCGGTAAAATCATAATTCCTAAGGTCAGTGAGCCGGACAGGATTGAGGCTCCGAACTTCAGAAAAACCACAAATAAAGCCAGACCGAATAAACCGTAAACTACCGAAGGCACCCCGGAGAGATTAACAATCGCCAACTTAATTACCCGATTAAGTAGATTATCTTTGGCGTATTCGCTTAGATAAACCGCGGCCAATAAACCAATAGGTAAAGCAAAGAAAATCGCCCCAAAAACAAGATAAAAAGTCCCGATAATCGCCGGGAAGATTCCTCCGGCGCGCATCCCCTGACGGGGGATATCAGTCAAAAATTGCCAATTAATTGCCGGTAAGCCTTTTTGGATAATAATTACTACGATTAACCCCACCGGCAAAACAATCAGCAAAGTAGCCAAAAACATAAGGAAAAATGCAATCTTTTGCGATCTTTGGGTATTACGCATTAGTCCCTCTTATGTAAAAATAAATCCGCGGTAACATTAACAATAAAGCTCATAATAAATAAAACGACACCAATAGCAAACAAAGCAAAATAATGCTCACTCCCCACCACCGCTTCACCCATTTCCGCGGCAATCGTGGCGGTTAATGTTCGCACCGGAACTAAAATGCTCTGTGGGATAACCGCGGCATTTCCGGTAATCATCATTACCGCCATGGTCTCGCCAATTACCCTGCCAATACCCAGCATGATAGCAGCGACAATGCCGCTGGAAGCAGCCGGAAGCAATACCCGGTAAATCGTCTGCCAATGGGTAGCTCCTAAAGCATAGGCCCCTTCTTTATAACTTTTAGGCACCGAATATAACGCATCCTCGGCAACCGAAACAATCGTCGGCATCGCCATAAATGCCAGAATAATTGAGCCGGACAAAGCGGTTAAGCCGGTAGGCAAATTAAAGGTACTCTTCACCCAGGGGACTAAAGTCACCATCCCGATAAAACCTAAAACGACGCTGGGGATCGCCGCTAATAATTCAATCCCTGCCTTTAAAATTTCTTTGATCTTTAAGGGGGCGATTTCCGCAATGTAAACCGCGCAAGCTACGCCGATGGGAATAGAGATAATTGCCGCGCCCAAAGTAACCATAAGTGTTCCGAAAATCAAAGGCAGGATCCCTAATTGCGCAGGCATAGAGATGGGATACCAACTTTTACCCAGAAGAAAATTAAGGGGGGTAACCGAGCCAAATACGGATAGGCCTTCCTTGGTTAAAAACAGGAAGATTAAAACAACAAAAAATATCGAAGCTAATCCGCAGATCAGGATTAGCTTCTCAATCACAAATTCTTTTAGCTTGCGCATTATTTAACCGGAACAAAATCAGTTTTTACTACAATCTCCTGCCCTTCTTTTGAAAACACAAAATCCAGAAATTTCTTTACTGCCCCCTGAGCTTGGCCGTTTAGATAAAGATAAAGCGGCCGGGATATCGGATACCTGCCTTTTACTACGCCTTCTGTTGTCGGGGCGACATATTCGGAGTTATCATCTTTAGCCACGGAAATAACCTTCTGCTTAGGGCTGATATATCCCATACCATAATAGCCTATGGCATTTTGATTCTGGGCCACTTCATCCGCGATTGCCTGGCTGGATGACATAAGCAAAGCACCCGGAGCAAACTCTTCAGGCCCCTTTTCATTACCGCGCCGTAAAATATGCTCTTTAAAAAATACATGCGTGCCGGAATTGACCTCTCTGGACAATAGAACGATGATTTTATCTTCTCCCCCGACCTCCTTCCAGTTTTTTATAGCACCCATGAATATCGCACGGAGTTGATCAACAGTAAGGTTGCTAACCGGATTCTTTGGATTCACTACTACTGCAATCCCGTCTAACCCCACGATATGCTCAACCGGCTCTACCCCTTTACTTTCGGCAAGTTTAATCTCTTCTTTCTTCATAGAACGGGAACATTCGGCTATATCGCAGGTCGAATTAATCAGGGCGGCGATACCCGTACCTGAGCCGCCGCCGGTCACCGCTACGAAATCTCCGGGGTTTTCTTCCATGTATCTCTCTGCCCAAGCCTGGCCAAGATTAACCATCGTATCTGAACCTTTAATTTGGATGGAATTGCTATTCTTTGCCGCAACTGGCGAAACTACAACTAACAATCCGATTAGAACAAACAAAGTTTTTTTAAACATTAATATTCCTCCTCATATCAAAGTAATTCTATACTACTTATATTATACTTATGTTATTTATATGTTAAATCTGTGTAAAATTAAATCCCCCCATCCTCCTACCCTTAAAAAGATAGTTTGAACTTAGTCCCTAAGATATTCGCATCTGACCACCTTGTGCTCTTTGAACTTTGCAGCATATAATACATTTCTCCCTTGAAGTTCTTAGTAATAGTCATGGCAACACCAGCAGAGAACCGGTTTTTGTTAAAGTTTTCGTTATCATCAAAGGCAAAAAATACCTCATCCGCTACATATGGCTGGATCTGCAGTTTGGTAAATTTCCAGGGGGCCTTGACGGTAAGTTTATTGCGGTAGGTACCCCGATCCGCCTTATAATCAAAGTGGTTATACTCCAGGCGGCTGCGGTCATCAAACTTAAACCCCGCAAGCTCCCAAAACAGGGTGGCGGTGATATAAGGTTGATTTTCAACCAAAAATTTATTCCTGGTAGATTTAGAAAGTATGTGGCGGTACCCGACGCCCACATTTAAATATTTCGCCAGATCGTAGAAAAACCCCAGGTCATAGTGCTGATAATATAACTCTTTAGCCCGGTTTCCCCAGCGAAACTCCTGCTCCAGGGCTATCTTGGAATTCTGGCTGATTTTTAATTCCTCCAAGTCGGTATTCCAAAACTGAAAATCACCATCATCATAAGCATAAGCGTTTACGGCAAACAATAAAATCAAGCCCGCGATCAAATAATTGATTACTTTCATTTTTTATCCTTTCCCTTAGCTGATATCCTAATTT
>JAGVOR010000048.1 GCA_020052635.1 Candidatus Omnitrophota bacterium | reverse complement strand
CGTCGGAGAGTTTGATGAGCAGGATAAATATCATTCTGATTCTGGATGGTGGCCGGCGGATCTGCATTTGATGGCGAAAGATATTTTAAGACAGCATACGGTTTATTGGCCGATCATGCTGCACGCCTTAAATATCGAGCTTCCCGAAAAGGTCTTTGCCCATGGTTGGTGGATGTTTAACGAGGATAAAATGTCAAAATCCCGCGGTAATGTGGTTAACCCGCTTGAAATGGTAGAAAAATACGGCTTGGATGCTTATCGCTATTTTCTCCTGCGCGATGTGCCTTTTGGTTTAGACGGAAATTTTTCGGAAGAGGGGATCATCAAGCGTTACAATAGCGACTTGGCCAATGATTTGGGCAATTTAGTGTATCGCACATTAACCATGGTCGAGAAATACTTTGATGGTAATATTCCCGATCTTGAATTGACCGGCGAAGAAGCGGCGGTAGGGAAGATCTTGGCGAAAATAATACATTTACCTATACGTGTTAATCTTGCTCTGGAAGAAATTAATTTTAGCCAGGCCCTTGAATCTATTTGGGAATTGATCGGTTTAGCTAATAAACATGTCGAAGAAACTAAGCCTTGGAATTTGGCTAAAGAGAATAAACAGGAGGAGCTTAAGCAATTCATCCGCTTGTTGGTCGATGTTATCAGGGCAGTAGCCAGCCAGCTTGAAATTTTTATTCCCCAGACGGCTTTGGCGATTAAAGAGCAGTTTGACGGGGATAAAATTAAAAAAGGTAATCCGCTGTTCCCGCGCATCGAAACTAAAAAATAATCCAGCATGCTAATTGATACGCATTGCCATCTTGATTTTACCGATTTCAAAGAAGATCTAAAGCAGGTGATTGAGCGCGCGCAGGCATCCGGAGTGAATTATTTTATTAATCCCGGTTCTACCTTAGTGTCTTCTCAAGCAGCTGTTCTTTTGGCTAGCGGTTACCCGCAGATTTACGCGGCGGTGGGAGTGCATCCGCACGATGCCGATAGTTTCGATGCGGCTGCGCAAGGCGAGCTGGAGAAATTAGCCGGCCGGAAAAAGATCGTAGCCATCGGCGAGACCGGCCTGGATTATTACCGTAACCTATCTTCCAAAGAAAACCAGCGGCAGGCCTTTTTAAAACAAATCGCTTTGGCTAAAAAACTGAATCTGCCGCTGATCATCCATTGCCGCCAAGCCGAAAGCGAAATCCTGGAGATTTTAAAAAACCATATGCCTTTAGCGGCAGTGGTACATTGTTTTTCCGGCAGCGAAGATTTTTTAAAAAGGTGCCTGGATTGCGGTTTTTATATTTCTTATACCTGTAATATCACTTATCCCAAAGCCCAGGGTTTAAGAGAGACGGTGAAACTGGTGCCGCCAGATAAATTAATGCTGGAGACCGATGCCCCATATTTGTCGCCGGAGGGTTTTCGGGGTAAGCGTAATGAACCGGCGCAGGTTAAATTATTGGCTCAAGCCGTTAGCCTGATTTTAGGGGTAACTTCGGATGAGGTTGCCGAACAAACCACCAAAAATGCGAGGAATTTCTTCCAATTTTAATGCAGACTAAAGTTGCGGCAGTAAAATGCGATAATTACGAAGCCCGGGCGGTTGAGCAGGCAGTCCGGAATTCATTGTCGCTTTTAGGCGGGATTAGCGTTTTTATTAAGCCGGGCTCTAAAGTTTTGGTTAAACCCAACCTGCTTTTACCTAAAGGGCCGGAGTATGCGATTACTACCCACCCGCAGGTCCTGCGGGCGGTAATTAAGATGCTTAAGGAGCAGGGCTGTAAGATTATCGTCGGTGACGGCCCCAGTGTTTGGGGGCATTACATTCAAAATGTGGATGAGGTTTACGCAGGTACCGGAATAAAACAAGTTTGCCAGGATGAGGGGGTGGAGTTGGTTAGATTCGATAAACGCCGGATGCGGCAGAAATTCCCGCTGACTACTTATCTTGATGAATGCGACCATTTAGTTAGCCTGCCTAAGTTTAAAACCCATGAAATGACTTTGATCACGGGAGCGGTGAAGAACCTGTTTGGCCTGGTTTCCGGGACCTTCAAAACCGAACTGCACAAAAATTATTTTGTTCCCGAAGAATTCTCTAAAATCCTGGTTGATATTTATGCTGAGGCTAAGCCCAGCTTGACGATTATTGACGGGATATTGGCAATGGAGGGTGATGGGCCGGCAACCGGCGGTACCCCGCGCCATTTGGGGCTTTTATTAGCGGGAGCTGATTGCGTGGCACTGGATACGGTGATGGCCAGAATAATGGGGGTTAATCCGCTGGAGGTCTTAACCATCAAAGAAGCCGCCCGGCGCAAATTAGGCGAGAGCGATTTTAGCAAGATTAGAATCGAAGGTGAAGATTTAAACCAACTAAAGATCCGCCCGTTTATCTTGCCTAAAAATTCAACCAGATTGACTAATCTTCCGCCTTTAGTGCAAAAAATGTTTAAGTCTTTAGTCAGGTATTATCCTTATTCGCTGCCTTTAAAATGTACGCATTGCGGGCACTGCGTTAAGGTTTGCCCTAAACAATGCATTGCCTTCAAAAGAAGAGGGATTATTATAGATTATAAGAAATGTATCGCCTGCTTTTGCTGCCAGGAGTCCTGTCCGGAGGCGGCGATCGGGGTGAAGAAGAGCCTATTGGCTAAATTAATTGGGCTATAATTACCAGCGGGTCCT
>JAGVOR010000125.1 GCA_020052635.1 Candidatus Omnitrophota bacterium | reverse complement strand
CTAAAACCAAAAAACTGAAAAATTCTCTGCCGCTGTTGAGGATTATGGAACACAATCTTTGCCTGCTTAAGGCTGAGGCATCATTTTTAAGAGGTTTGATAAAAAAAATCTAACCCTCGCCGGCCTGTCGGTTACCCTCCCCAAAATAGAAGATTAATTTACTTGACAAGGAGGGTGTTCTTGACTAAAATTATATAGTAAAATTTTACTATATTTAACGGGCGGCAAAAGCCGCTTTATCAGGTTGCGATTAAACATGCTTTGGAATCCCCAAACCGAAAACAAATTTAAAGTTTTAATCTCCAAAATCCCGGTTTTTCACCGCCATATTACGGAATCTGTGGTCAGGGGCCAGGCGGAAAAACTTGCCGCCCAGCGTAATGCCGGCCAGGTTGAAGAGCAGGATGTGGTGGCGGCTTTTTTTTCGGATGTCCCCTCTCCATTTTACAGCATGATGGTGCGTTTGCTCGGGCAAAACGGGTTTGATTATAAAAAATACGGCTTTCCAAAAAAGTAACCAATCATGAGGATTGCGGTTATCGGTTCAGGGGCGATCGGTTGTTTAGTCGCCGGCTATCTTAAAGACAGGCAGGAAGCGGTAACTTTAGTCGGGCACGGCCCGGTGGTGGATACGGTTGCCGGGCAGGGGCTGGTGATTTCGGGGCCCAGGGGTAATTTTTCGATTCCAATCGATATCGCCGGGTCTTTAAATTATATTCCGGAACTGGTAATTTTAGCCACGAAAACCCAGGACATTGACAGCGCTTTAGCCGATTGTAAACATCTGATCCAGGGTTCTTTGTTATTGACCACTCAAAACGGGGTGCAGGCGGAAAAAATTGTTTCCCGTTACCTGCCGCCGGAGCAGATTCTTTCCAGCATCGTGATGTTCGGGGCGACGAACCTTGAGCCGGGTAAGATCGTGCATAATTTTGAAGGCAGCTGGATTTTAGGCAGCGTCTTTAGCCAGCAGGCTAACTGGCCGGCAATCGAGGGCTTAAGCCCGGTTTTAAGCCAAGCCTTCCCGGTAACCATCAGCAGGAATATCGCGGGGATGAAATACCTGAAGATCTTTGTAAATGCCAATAATTGCCTGCCGGCGATCTTAGGTAAAAGCATGCAGGAGGTCTTTAGCGATTTAGCGGTGAGCCAAATCAGCATTGCCATCTGGAAAGAGGGCTTGAGGATTTTCGATAAACTTAGTTTAGGGCTGGTCTCTTTACCGGGGTTTCCGCTGGAGAATCTGACGAAATTAACTTCTTTACCGACAGATAAGGCGGCGGAGATTTTCTCGGGGATGATGAAAAATTTAAGCCAAAAGCCTTTATACGGTTCGATTTTGCAGAGTATTATGCGCGGCAAGCGTTCCGAAATCGATTATCTTAACGGAGAGTTTGTAAACCTTGCCCAGGCAAATAACCTGTCCGCGCCTTTAAATAGAATTTTAGTCGAGATGGTGCATGAGGTTGAATCATCGAAGCGTTTTTTTAGTAAAGAAGAATTGATCGCCAAAACCAAGGAGTTAATTTAAGATGTCAGAAGTCAATACGCCTTTTCCGCGTTTAAAGCTTACCGTGACTCAGGTCATGGGGGAATGCTATCACGGTTACAAAATCGGAGAAGAGATTATCTTAGAGGATTTTACGCATCCGCCAAAACACTTTTGTTTAGGGTTGGCGCATGCTTTATTTCCGGTGATCTATGCTTTAAGCTTTGGTGCCAGGTTTGGTTTCCGGGATAACCAGCGCTCGCTCTTGGTTACCTGTCCGGACGGAGGAAAGTTAGAATTTAAGGCTGAGATTTTGGATAAGCAGGGCAAGGTTGAGGTTATTCCCAGGGACCCTGAGCATAAAGGCCCTAATCCCAAAAAAATGGTGATTGAGGTGGTCCAGGCTAAAGGTAAATGTACTTTCGGCTATAAAATCGGCGACAAATGGGAAACCCAGGGGTTAAAATGTATTCCCGGGTTTTGCGGTGCGGCATTTCACACGGCCTTCCCGGCGTTATTCGCTTTAAATTTCGGCGCTAAATTTTTCTTTATGCCTAATCCGGATTCCATCGATACGGTCACCTGTCCGGACGGCGGTAATATTATTTTTAAAGTAAGCAGGGTGGAAGAGAAAAAAGATAAATAGAAGGGATGAGTATGGTTAAACGCAGAGTAGTCGTGACCGGGATCGGAGTAATTTCTCCCAACGGCATCGGGAAAAAGAACGCCTGGGAGGGGTTTTCCAGCGGTAAATCCGGAGTCCGGTTAGTAGAGGGTTTTGATGTTTCGGTTTTTAATACAAAGATCGCCGCACAAGTTATGGACTTTGATCCTTTTAAATTAGGTTTAACCCATGAAGAGGCAATGCGCATGGACCGTTATGTGCAGTTTGGGGTAGCCTCCGGGAAAATGGCGGTGGATGACAGCAAACTTGATTTTTCTCAAGAAGACCCGCAGCGGATTGGAGTATGTTTGGCTAATGCCATCTGCGGTACTAAATATATGGAAGAGGAATTTGCCCTGGTTACCGATGACGGAAAGCAGCCGATCAACCCGGGGTTAGTCCGGCCGGACCTGTATGATGCGGCAATGTTTAATACCCCTTCGATTGAGCTCAGCGCCAGATACGGCCTAAAAGGAATTTGTAATACTATCTCTACCGGCTGTACCGCCGGAACCGACTCCTTAGGGTTTGGTTTAGAGAGTATTCAGGATGGAGAGCAGGATGTAATGATTTGCGGAGCAGCCGAGGCACCGCTGACCCCGATAACCTTCGGGGCTTTTGATGTCGTAAATGTTTTGTCCGCGCATAACGCTGAACCGCAAAAGGCCTCCCGGCCTTTTGACAATAAGCGCGACGGGTTTGTACTCGGGGAAGGGGCAGGGATTTTAGTTTTGGAGGAATTAAACCATGCGCTTAAACGTAATGCCCCGATCTATTGCGAAATCATCGGTTTCGGCACCAGCTGCAATGCTTTTCATATGACGGATTTACCCAGCGACGGCCGGGCGATGGAAACCTGTATCAGCTTGGCTTTAAAAGATGCCGGGGTTAAACCTGCGCAGATCGACCACATTAACGCGCACGGTTCGAGCACCCGGATGAACGATATCTTCGAAAGCAATGCTTATAAGGCGATCTTCGGTGATTATGCCTATAAGCTTCCGATTAGTTCGCTTAAATCCATGATTGGCCATCCCCTGGCGGCAGCCAATGCGGTAGAGATGACGATGGTCGCGATGATTTTTGAAAAAAATATCCTTCCACCGACGATCAACCAGGAGGAGAAAGACCCGCAGTGCGATTTATATTATATTCCCAATCAGGCGATCCAAAAGAAAGTAAACATGATCATGAAAACCTCAAGCGGATTTTCGGGGATTCATTCTTCGCTGATCTTTAAAAGGTACGGTGGATAATGTTAGATAAAATTGCAATTACAGGAATCGGGGTAGTCAGCCCTTCGGGAATCGGCAAGCGCCAGTTTTGGGCGAATATCAAAAGCGGCCGTTCCTTTATTAAGGAAATTACGCGTTTTGATGCCAGTAAATACCCGTCGCATATTGCCGGCCAAATCGATGATCTGGAAAAATACAGCCATATTTCCGAACGGCTCTTGAAAAAAATCGATGCCTTCTCGCACATGGCCTTGGTGGCTTCCGAGACGGCCCTGCAGGATGCCGGGATCGAGATTAAAAATGAAGACCCCAGTTTAGTGGGGATTTTTTTAGGTAACGCCATCGGCGGATGGTTATATGCGGAAACCGAATTGCGGGATCTGTATTTAGAAGGGCGGGAGGGGGTTTCTCCTTATATGGCCAGCGCCTGGTTTCCGGCTGCCCCGCAGGGCCAAGTTTCGATTTATTACGGGATCAAGGGCTTTAGTAAAACTGTGGTTAGCGACCGGGCCAGCTCTCTAATGGCTTTAGGGTATGCCAGAAAAGTTTTGGCCAAAAATAAATTAAATCTGATTTTAGCCGGCGGGATGGAAGCCCCGGTTACTCCTTATGCACTATTATGCTGCAATACTTACGGCGCATTGTCTGCCCGCAATCAGGATCCGGCGGCTGCCTATCGGCCTTTTGATCAGGATCGCTCCGGGTTTGTGATCGGTGAGGGTGCGGGAATTGTGGTGATGGAGAGTATTGAACGCGCCAAGAGCCGCAATGCAAATATTTTAGGATTAATCTCCGGCTATGGCACGACTTGCGATGGCGTAGACAGGATTAATTGTGCCTCCGACGGCCGCCAGTTAGCCCGGGCGATTAATTTGGCATTAGCTGATGCCCAAGCCTCTCCTGCCGAAATTGACTATATCAGTTTAGATGGTTTAGCGGTTGAGCTTTGGGATAATGCGGAGATTAAAGCCCTGGAACTGGTTTTCGGAAATGATTTAAAAAAGATTCCGTTAAGCTGCCCTAAATCCATGTTCGGTAACCTGCTGGGGGCCTCGGGTGCTTTAGATATGATTATTGCGCTTTTAACCATGGAGCACTCTTTAGTGCCGCCGACCGTAAATTTAACCAAACCGGCATTAAACGGTTTAAACTACGTCACCGGCGAAGCCCGGGCGCATAAAGTCAATAAGGCCTTAATTATCTCCCGCGGCAGAGGCGGGATTAATTCGGCGTTAGTGGTTGAGCAAGCATAACTTAAGGGGGAAACGCAATGAAAATTTTATTTGTCATGCCTAAAGTCGGCGCCTGGGCAACGCATGGGATTCACCGTTCACCCAACCAGCTTTATGCGCATTGGGCGGCATATATCCGGGAAAGAGGCTATGCGGATGTCGCAGTCATCGACGGCAAGGCGGATCAGATCCCGATGGAGCAATTAATTCAACAGGTAAAAGACAGGGCTCCGGATGTAGTGGTAATGGGCGAGCAGTTGCACGGCTACGGCGGCTACGGAGTTTTACGCCACTTTAAGGATGCCGGAGTGGGGATTAAAAAAGCCTTACCGAAAACCAAGATTATCCTGGGCGGGTTGTGGTACTCGGCGATGCCGGTGCACACCCTGGAAAATAGCCCGGAAGTGGATTTTGTGGTGATGGGGG
>JAGVOR010000054.1 GCA_020052635.1 Candidatus Omnitrophota bacterium | reverse complement strand
AACCATCTAGCCCTTTTAGCTGATATCGATATTTTAGCCCATCCGGGCTTAATCTCGGATGCCGATACACAATTAGCTGCCAGGCGGGGGATATTCCTTGAAATTACCAGCCGGCATGGGCATAATCAGACCAATGCCCACGTCATCAAACAGGCCAGAAAGTTTAAAGCGAAACTTATCTTAAACAACGATAGCCACACCTGCTCAGACATTATCAGTCCGCTCCAATTAGCTCAAGTCGGTAAAGATTGTGGATTAACGCAAACAGAAATCGATAAAATTTATCAGGATGTAAATGAACTTTTAAATAAAAAGGAGAAGACATGAAAATAACCCTCAAGCTATTCTGTTTAATTTCGATCTGTTCTTTGCTGGCCGGAGGATCAACAGGCTGTAAAACCATCTCTGCGGACAGCCGGCTTGAACCGCAGGCCATCCTTAAGTTTTCCGATCTTCCTATTCCCACAGGCTTAAAACCCCTGCCGCAAGTATCATACGCTTTTGAGAATGCCGGCTCTAGAGTTGCGGTTTTAAAATACCAGGGCCGGGCCAATATCGACCAACTGATAAATTTCTTTAAAGAACAGCTTCCGATGTACAACTGGAAGCTGATCAATATTATCGAATACGGACAGAGATTATTAAACTTCGAGAAAGAGGATGAGACCTGTATCATTACTATACAAGTAGCCGGGTTCTGGAATGAAGAGGCGCTGGTGATCATCTCTTTGGGGCCCAAATCCAAAGGGTTAAATAAAAAGACAAAAGAACCGGTTAAATAAACCGCCTGGTTTGTAAACGTAACCTGAACACTTCAAATACGATACGCAAGCTACCGTACCTAAGCACTCGAAAATTCTCTGGAATTTTCTCGTAGGTAGGGTATACGTTTACTAAGTTGCGGCCTCACTAAAAAAACTCTTGACAAAATAAAATATCTAGATAAAATAGTCATAAGTGTTTGAGAAAAATCATCCTAGGCAATATATTTATTGGCCTAGTTAACCATATATTCATAACTAGTTAATAAAAAGGAGGAGTAAAAAATGGGTAAACGCTTGATTGCGATTCTAGCGCTTGCTTTGATAGTCGGGCTGACCTATGGCGCCGCCTATGCCGAAGTACAGAACGTGAAGGTTTCTGGGGATATTAAGATCTTAGGGGTAGCCAGGAACAATTTCACCTTAGGAAATCCACCGGTTAGTAAAACTAGTGATTCACCTTCAGATTCTGTGGATTTAGCCACAAAAGAAGACGATAAAAGCCGCTTTATCGCCACACAGACCCGCGTAAGAGTTGATGCGGATCTGACCGATAATGTCATGGCTACCGTAAGACTGATCAATGAAAGAATCTGGACCGGTGAATCTGTTTCCAGCACCGATATCGATCTGGATTTAGCCTATATTACTTTAAAAGAATTCCTGTATTCTCCTTTAACCCTAACCTTTGGCCGTCAGGAGATCAGGTTTGGTAACCAACTCATTATCGGTAATGCGGGTACTTATAACACCGCTAATCCCGGTCCGTTAAACGGGCTTCCCGAAGACTTAAGCGTAAGAAATGCATTTGATGCTTTAAGGGCGACCTTGAATTACGATCCGTTGGTTATCGACTTAGTTTACGCGAAGACCAGAAATGCCAACAATGCTACTGCTAAAAATGTGAATGCCAGCGACGATACCGATCTGTTCGGTGTCAATGCTTCATACGACGTCACCAAGAAAGTAAATGTTCAGGGTTATTTCTGGGGAAGGCTAGATAAATCTCAGCCGGTTGCGGATAATGAAAAGGATGAGATTTATACCATCGGCGGTTTGATAACAATCATGCCGATCGAAGGTTTAAAAGCATCTTTGGAATCTGCCTGGCAAAGAGGCAGAACCAGAGGCGCTACCGGTGCACTTAAAGAAGAACGTAATGCTTGGGCCCTGCAGGCTTTAGCAGATTACACCTTCACCAAAGTGAAGTTCACTCCTTCTATCGGCGCAGGTTATACTTACCTCACCGGTGGCAGTGATAAGAATGGCTGGCATCCGATGTATTACAACCAGGCATTAAATCCCATCGCTTACGCGATTTTCCCTTTTACTAATTTATCAGTAATTAATTTAAGGGCAAGCGCCAAACCGATGGAAGATGTTACCTTAGGCATTAACTATGGTAACTATCAGTTAGCTAACAGCGTTGCTTCATTTAACACTGCTAAAGCTGACAGCAACGGTAACTACTATACCATTGTTACCCAATCAAACAATAAAGATCTTGGTAACGAAATTGACCTTTCTTGTATCTATGATTATACCGAAGATGTCCAGATCGGCGTATCTGCCGGCTGGTTCTTACCCGGAGATGCGCTTAGACGTGAATCTCGCGTGGCTAACCAGGTAATCGGTTCAATGAAGGTTACCTTCTAATACCACTGATGTAAAAACTAAACCCTCGGGGGAGCTCTTCCCCCGAGGGTTTTTTAATTAAAAATAGCCCTTAAATGAATCTGGCGATTTTTAATTAGATCGGGCGTTTCAAATAATTAATCTTGACCGCCAAATACAGGCTTAGCCCGATCAAACCGACTAGGTTTGATGCGCGGTGTAAGATACCTGTATATCCGGGATATCCGGGGACACATTACTTAATTCAAAGTTTAAACCGGGGAATTAAGTAATGTGTCCCCCGAATAAATACAATTATGGCAAATCAAAAACTAGCCTTAATTATCGGCGGCAGCAGGGGAATCGGCAAAGCAATTGCCTTACGGTTGGCCAAATCCGGCTTTGATATCTGGCTGACTTATCATTCTAACCACGCCGCCGCAGAGGAAACCAAAAAAGCTATCGAATCAACCGGCAGTCAATGCTCAACCTTCTGCTTTGATATTGCCGATTTTACCGCCACCAAAGAAGCTTTAGGCAAAGCAAGTGAAACCAGGGTTCCCGATTGCCTGATATATAATGCCGGGGTTGCCCGGGATAACCTCATGGTCTGGATGAGTAAAGAAGAGTGGGATAGCGTTATCTCTACCAATTTAAACGGCTTTTACAATATTATGCATGTTTTGCTCTTTCCGATGCTGCGGGAAAAGCGCGGCCGTATCGTAATTATTTCTTCAACTTCCGGCCAGATCGGCCAAGCCGGCCAGGTGAATTACTCTGCTTCCAAAGCCGGCCTAATCGGCGCCGCCCGCGCGCTTGCCAGGGAAGTGGGAAAGAAAAATCTCTTAGTTAATGTCGTCGCACCCGGGGTAATTGAAACAGAGATGACTAAAGGATTACCTAAAGAAAAAATCCTGCCTTTGATTCCCCTGGGCCGTTTCGGCCAGGCCGAAGAGGTTGCCAGCGTCGTCAACTTTTTATGCACGGAAGAGAACCTCTATATTCACGGCCAGGTGATCGGAGTTAACGGTGGCTTGGCGATTTAAATAATTCTTTTAAAGCAGCGATTAAACCACTGTCTATTACATATGGTCCGTTTTATCAACTACCGACTTAATCATTGTAATCTTATTTTTAATCACAGTAATCAAGTCTTTTAATGAAAAGATACGACCATATCGTTGTCGGCGGCGGCATCAGCGGCTTGACCTTAACTTTGCTTTTAGCTGCCCAGAACAAATCCGTCTTACTCTTGGAAAAAGGGCCCCGCATCGGCGGCAGCCTTACGCGTTTTTACAGGCAAAATATTCCTTTTGATACGGGATTTCATTTTACCGGCGGCTTTGCCCGCGGCGGCATTCTTACCGATATGCTTGCCGCGCTGGGGATCAGCCATCAAATCAAACCGATTTTTCTTTTTAAACCGGGCAGCGGCTTGTTTGTTTTTGAACAGGACGGCCTAGTTTATGATATGCCCTCCGGCACAGATAACTTCCGCCTGAAACTGCAGGAATATTTCCCTCGTGAAGTATCCGCGATCGACGATTATTTTACCAAAGTCAAAAAAGTATTCGCTTCCACGGTTTCCCTGGACCTGCGCAAAATCGGGCTGTCCGCCGAAAGCGTGGATGAAGATTTCATCTCCCTGCAGCAAGTGCTGGATTCTCTAACTGACAACCGGCATCTTAAAGCCCTGCTTTCGGCATTTTGCGTCTGCTACGGAGTTAAGCCCCAAGAAACTTCCTTTGCCAGCCATGCCCGGGTCGCCGGCGGCCTCTATGAATCAGTCGCCCGCATCGAAAATGGGGGAGAAGCTTTTATCCGGGCATTTCAGGAGGCTTTTAAAGCACTGCCGGTTGAAATACTTTGCAATACCACGGTTGCCGAATGCGCTCAAATCAAAGATGACACCGTCGGTGAATTTGTTTTGACGAACACAGAAACCGTCAAAGCGGATAATTGCACCTTTACCATTCATCCGCAGGAAGTTCTCAAAATCCTCCCCAAGGAGCATTTTAGGAAAGCCTTCCTGGAAAGAGTTTCTGCCTTTGAAACTACCCACGGCTTCTTTTCTGTCGCGGCAATCGTTGAAAATACGGACCCCGATGAATTCGGGCCAAGTATTGCCTCGCTTCTTCCGGGGTGCGATCTGAACACTTTACTTGACCCGGCATATGCGGGAAACCAGGCACTGGCAATCATTCGCAGCGTAGAACCGGGGCGCGATCAAAAAAAATACTGTGTGGTTAACGCCTTCGAACCTGAATTCTACGTTAACCTTAAACAATGGGCCAACTCATCGCTTTGCAATCGGCCGGCGGCTTATACGGAATACAAGGCCCGTAAAACCCAAATCATTACGGAAAGATTCGGCCGGCTTTATCCGCAATACCGCGATAATTTTAAAGTAATCGATGCCTCTACCGTATTGACTTACCGGGATTATTTATTCTCCCCCGAGGGTAATGCCTACGGTATCAAGCAAAAGATGGGGCAGTTTAACCTTTTCGGTAAATTGCCGCTGATTAATATTTATGTTGCCGGCCAAAGCGCGGTGCTGCCGGGGATCGTGGGAGCAATGCTTTCATCGTTTATTGTCGCCCGAAACTTAATCGGTAAAGATAGCTTTAACCGGTTT
>JAGVOR010000001.1 GCA_020052635.1 Candidatus Omnitrophota bacterium | reverse complement strand
CTTTTATCGGTTCGGTAGTATTCATCAGTATCTGGATTCCCCGGGCGGCTGTGGCGACGGCATTTGCCTTGCTGGTTGCGGTATTTACGCTTCAATTTTGCAATACTTTAGTCTATGAGCGGTTAAGAAACTTTCTTGTTTTTAATGACGTGGGCGCCGCGGATCGCCGGGTGATGTGGCAGGCGGGCTGGGATATGTTTAAGGCCAGTCCCTGGCTGGGATTGGGTTTAGGTACTTTTATGTTTAATTTTCGGGAGTTTGTTCTGGATAAATCATTTTACATTTCTTACGCGCATAACTGTTATTTGCAGATTGCCGCGGAAACCGGGATCATCGGGCTGGTTTCTTTTTTGCTGATTTTGGCCGTTTTCTTTTTTCAGGGTATTCAGCGGCTGATCTTTAGCCCAAAGACATTCAGCTGGTATTTATTATTGGCTAGCATAGCTTCTTTAACCGGCTATTGCATTCAGATGGGGGTTGAAACTATATTGTATTCTTTGGATTTGGGTCTGCTTTTTTGGTTGATGATGGGATTCGGCATGGCAGTGATGAATAGTATTAAAGCTGAAAAAGCGTAAATTCAGCCGGCCTGGTTTAGCGGCCAGCCAGGTTTTTAAACCGTTTTTAACAAGAGGAGATGAATATGAAAGTAGTGATTTTAGCCGGCGGTAGAGGTACGCGCTTGAGCGAAGAAACCACCAGTATCCCCAAGCCGATGGTGGAGATTGGTTCCAAGCCAATTATCTGGCACATTATGAAGATGTATTCGCGTTATGGTTTTAATGATTTTATTATTTGCCTGGGCTATAAGAGCTATATGGTTAAAGAGTATTTCTCGCATTACTTTTTGCATATGAGCGATGTGACGATCGATTTAAAAAAGAATAACCAACAGGTAGTGCATACTACTTCCTCGGAACCCTGGAAAATCACTCTGGTGGATACAGGTCTTGAGACGCAGACCGGGGGCCGTATTAAGCGGGTGCAGAAATACATCGGCAACCAGACTTTTATGATGACTTACGGTGACGGAGTAAGCGATATTAATATCAAAAGATTGGTCGATTTTCACCGTAAAACCAAAAAAGCTGCGACGGTCACGGCGGTACAGGTGGTGGGTAGATTCGGGGCCTTAAGCATGCAAGATGGCGGTTTGGTTAATTCATTCCTGGAGAAGCCTAAAGGTGACGGATACTGGATTAACGGCGGTTTTTTTGTACTTGAGCCGGAAGTTTTCGACTATATTGAAGGGGATCAAACGGTTTGGGAATTTAATTCTTTAAAGCAGATGGCTAAAGATAAGCAGTTGAGCGCTTTTAAACACGGCGGTTTCTGGAAGTGTATGGACACCTTAAGGGACCGCTCGGAATTAGATGATGCCTGGAATCAAGGCAGGGCGGCCTGGAAAACCTGGAAGGAATAAACTTAAAAATGACCGGTGGATTTTGGAAGAATAAAAAAGTATTCGTGACGGGATTTGAAGGTTTTTTAGGCTCGCATCTTAGCCGGGCTTTAATCGCTTTAGGGGTTAAGTTGGTTGGCTTAGATATCCGGGTCGGCAGAAAAGAGACGATACTTTCTCCTGCGGATTACAAAAAGATCACGGTCATTAAAGGTAGTGTAGCCGACTATAAATTAGTCAGCAGGATGATTAACCGTCATAAAATTAATCTGGTTTTTCATTTAGCCGCCGAAGCCCTGGTAGGTAAATGCCATCTTGATCCGCTTAAAGCTTTTTCCGCTAATATTGAAGGCACTTGGAATATCCTGGAGGCCTGCCGGCGCCTGCCGTATGTCCGCTCGATCGTGATTGCCTCCAGCGACAAGGCCTATGGCGCTCATGATCAACTGCCTTACCGGGAGGATGCGCCGCTAAAAGGAAACCATCCCTATGATGTTTCAAAGAGCTGCGCGGATTTAATTGCCGATACTTACGCCCATACTTATCAATTGCCGGTGGCGGTGACCCGTTGCGGCAATATTTACGGGCCGGGAGATTTTAATTTCAGCCGCTTGATCCCGGATGCCATGCGCTGCCTGGCAAAAGGCCAAACTCTTAAGGTGCGCAGCGACGGTAAGTTCATCCGGGATTATGTTTTTGTCGATGATGTTTGCGCCGGTTACTTATCGCTTGCCCGGCAGTTAGAAAGCCGTCACTTGGCGGGGGAGTCTTTTAATTTAAGCGATGAATCTCCGCTGACGGTTATTGGTCTCTTGCGCCAGCTCAACCGGTTTAATTTAGGCAAGCCCAAACTAAAGTATACGATCTTAAATCAAGCCAAATATGAGATTAAAAAGCAGTATTTGTCTTCCGCTAAGGCCAGGCGCGTGCTTGGCTGGCGGCCGGTTTTTAGTTTAGCCGACGGTTTAAAAATTACCGCGGATTGGTATTTTAATTATTTTGCAAAGAGATGAAAGTACATTTTTTAGGCACGCTGGGTTGGTATGATACGCGATTAGGCAATACTTTATGTATCTTAGCCGATACGGAATCTGCCTACGTCGTTTTTGACGCCGGCGGCGGGCTTTATAAACTGGGCGGTTATATTAAAGAAAATAAACCGGTGATTATTTTACTTAGCCATTTTCATCTGGACCATATTATCGGTTTACATTCCCTGGCTAAGTTTAATTTTAAGCAGGGGATTAAAATTTTCGGGCCGCCGGGGATAAAGCAACTATTTAATACTATTATTAATCAGCCATATACCATGCCGGTTGGAAAGCTGCCTACCAGGGTAACGGTTAGCGAGTTTACGAATAATTTAAATCTACCGGTGCGGATCTCTTATAAAAAGTTACGGCATGTGAGCACCTGCTACGGATACCGTTTGTCTGCCGAAGGCAAAACCGTATCTTTTTGCACGGATACAGGAGCCTGCCGGAATCTGGGGCTTTTAGCCAGGGGAGCGGATTTTTTGATTGCTGAATCATCGTTACCTGCCGGAAAAATTGATAATAGCTGGCCGCATCTAAATCCTGAGCAGGCGGCTTTGATCGCCAAAAATGCAAAAGTTAAGAGATTGATCCTGGCGCATTTCGATGCGGGGGTTTATCTTAAGCGGCAAGATATAAAACAGGCCGAGATCGCCGCGCGTAAAATTTTTAAAAATACGGTTGCCGCCCGTGACGGATTTTGTTTACAACTATAATTTGTTTTTTAAAAAGAGGTAGCGATGAACAAGAGGATTAATTTCGATAAGTTATTCATTTTTGAAATGGCCAACAACCATTCCGGGGACCTGAAGCATGGCTTGGCTACGATCGAAGAGGTTG
>JAGVOR010000143.1 GCA_020052635.1 Candidatus Omnitrophota bacterium | reverse complement strand
TTCTTCTCGGCCAGCGGCATTTCAATCGCCAGTTTGATCGCATCAGCAAATTCTTCAATAGAATAAGGATTGATCTGCACCGCCTCAGTTAACTCTTTAGCCGCACCCGTAAATTGGCTTAAAACCAAGACCCCGTTTAATTCCTCTTTAGCCGCCACATACTCTTTAGCCACCAGGTTCATTCCGTCATGTAAAGAGCTGACAATACACAGATCGGCCAGGATATAAAAAGGCTCGATCTCCTCCTGGGAAAAATGCCGCTTGAGGTAAATAATCGGCCTCCAGTCCCCGTCAAGGTATTTCCAATTCTTTTTCTCGATCAACTCATCAACCTGATTCATCAGGTCATGGTAACGTTTAATATGCGTACGCGAAGGAGCGCCAATCTGGATAAAAACGAACTTTTTCCTGTATTGCGGGTATTTTTCCAAAAACTTGTCAATCGCCAGCACCCTTTCCACGATTCCTTTAGTATAATCAATCCGGTCTACTCCCAGGCCGATGATCTTATCACCCAAACCATATTCCTTTTTGATTTTCTCTATTTCCCTCTCCGGCGCTACCTTAAAGCCGCCTGCCGACAGGTGGTCGTCGACGCTGATCGGAAAAGCCCGGACAAATGTTTCTTTATTAGAACGAATAACACTGAATTTTTCGGTATCTACCCGCGATTCAAGCAGGCGGTTGGCAGTATCCAGAAAATTATTACAATGGTTCTGTACGTGAAAACCGATTAAATCGCAACCCAGCATCCCTTCCAAAATCTCTTTGCGATAAGGACAGATCGAAAAACTTTCCGGGTTAGGCCAGGGGATATGCCAGAATAAAGCAATCGTGGCATCCGGCCGCTTATCCTTAATCATTTTTGCAAGCAAGGTGAAATGGTAATCCTGGATAAAAATTAAAGAAGGCTTAACCGGCAGTTCATCCAGCAGGGAGTCGGCGAATTTTTGATTCACTTTCTTATACATCTGCCAATCCGATTCCTGGAAGATCGGCCGGGTATGCGTATTATGGCAAAGCGGCCATAAACCTTCATTGGCAAACCCGTAATAGTAACCATCCTCCTCTTCCTTGCTTAACCATACCCGCTTAAGTATATAGCGTATGTCTTTAGGCGGGACCCCTAATTTATCTTTAGAATTAACAAATTGCTTATCGGCATTCCCCCCGGCATGGGCAATCCAGGTTCCGCCGCAGGCGCTTAATACCGGATGGATAGCCGTAACTACGCCGCTGGCCGGACGGATGCACTTAGGCAGGCCGGTAGCTTCGTCGATTACATGCATAAACGGCTCCCGGTTAGAAACGACGAACAAAGCATTTTCACCCAGCTTAGCCCGTACCAGATTCCTTAGTTTTGCTTCGGTCCAGGTTTCCTCCTTTTCCAGGCGCGCTGTGGCTTCATCTGAGATCGTCCGGCGGGCAACCCGTAAACTCAAAGCCACCTGCTCAACTTCACTGGCCAATTTTCCTAAATCACCTTTTTCTTTAATCGGATGGGCTTTATCGGTTTCTCCTTTTTGGAAATACTTAAACCAATCGGTCAACCGCTGGACCGGCAGGGCAAAAATCTGCTGGTGCAGCAGAATGGCGATAAGAAAAATCACCGCGACTAAAACAATTAATGTTGAACTGATCCTTTTCCAAAGTTCGGTAAGGCGGGCGAAAACATAAGAGGTATCGTGGATAACCTCCACCATCCCTAAAAACTGCCCCTCATCATCCAGAATCGGAAGGATATAGCTGTAGACTTCATAATCTTTAAATCGCTCCAGCTCGCCGCGGGGAGCTTTATTACTGATGATCTCAGCCAGATAACTGCGGTCATAATTTTTCCAATCCGCAAACCGCTTAGTGAGTGCGATGATATTACCGTTTTTATCATAAATCATGCAGCCCTGCAGTCTTTCCCGGGTTTCGAACTTCTCGGCTAAGTAATTTGCGCTTTTTAAATCATTGGCTAAAAGTACATGCCTAACCGATAATTCCATACTCTCGGCGATACTTTTAGATTTACGCTTTAGGTCATCAATCAGCTTTTCTTCCTCAAAACGTACTTCGAAAAACCCAAAAAGCGTAAAGGCCGCCGCAATAATGATCAAAATAGGCAAAATGAATAACAGGACCCTGCGCATTTAATCCTTTCGGTTATTTTTTGATCCAGAATTTATATAAAGGCCTGATCCCGCAGGCCAGGGTTAAACAAATCAGGGTGAAATAATCGATTTTTAACAGCTGCGGAAAGAGCTTAACGATAATTACCGCGAAAAACAATACCGACCATTTTACTAAACCGATATCCACTACGTTTAAACTTCTTAATCTCGCGTTCATTTTCTCAAGCATCGCCGCCCCTTTCTTACTGGTTCAGATACTTATTCAATACTACTGATGTTTTTTTGCCGACTATCCCATCAGCCCGTAAGTTGTTTGCTTTTTGGAATCTAATAATCGCGTCTTTAGTTTTAGGGCCGATCTTGCCGTCGACAGCTTCGGCATAGAAACCCGCGCTCTTGAGTGCCCTTTGAATTTGTTTCGGGCTTAAGTTAACCGCAGAGGAAAGCGTAGCCGCTTTAGCCGGCGGGGTTATCCCGTCCTCCCAGTCGACAGAACTAGTTTGCATGGCTTGATCGGGAATATGGTAGGCCGGCGGCGGGGTTGTTGATTTAGCCGGACCGGTGGCACAACCGTTTAAGGCTAAAGTTAATAAAATAATCCCGAATAGTTTTATCGGCATCTGCTCCTCCTTATAAATAAAAACCATCTTGCATACTTTAAGGATGCAAGATGGCGGCCCGACCATCCAAGAACCTCCGGGAATAGGCGTTATTCCCAGACCACTTGTATTAAACTATGAAAATAATATACCACAACTAAAAAGTAATTCAATTAATTAATTACGGAATATCTTTAACCCGAATTTATAGTTTATTCCTTTGCCCTTCGCCATGCAACTGGTCGCTATAGCGGTGACCGGTAATTACCTGTTTACTTGATCTTTTTTTCATCGACATCCACCGTCTCCAGGTATTCATATGCCGGCTGCGCAAACACCGTACTTTCATCATGCTGCACTACCTTGCCGTCAAGAAAAAACACTCTATAATAGAGGGTTCCCAATGAATTTATTGCATTATCCTTGGCTAAAGTTTGAGGATACTCCCAAACTTCATATTCCTTATTTTTAATGATTGTCCTGTTTTGTTTCCGCGGATTACCCAGCCTGCCGATTACCTCTTCTTGAGACATTCCGAGCAATTCATTAGCCTTCTCCCCTGCGTTATATTGCTGAAATACAAACCCGCAGCCAGATAATCCCAATAAAACAATAAGAAGTATTATTGCCCTCATCTTCAGCTTCCTCCTATTGCATCATTTTTCTGCGCGCCTGACCTTCTTTAGCGTGAATTTCTCCTTTTACCTTTTCGCAATAATCAATATACTCCTCAACTTCGACATTGTAATCGGTGCCCAGGCGTTTTAGCTTAAAGATCGTATCCGATAGATAGGAGCCGGCGGTAATATAAGACTCGTGGGCCTTATAGGCCGACATTTCCCCCTGGGCATCATCGATCCAATGCACAGCTTTTTTATAACTGGCATTGGCCTGCCCTAACCTGGGATCTGGAGTTAACTCCTTCTTGTATACAGTCCGGCTGGACGTAACGCAGCCGCTTAAAACAACCATAAATCCGGCCAACAAACACATCAATTTTATCTTATTCCCAGCCATTTTCTCCCCCCGCAATGTAATCTAGAAACAGTTTCCAGATTAATCTGGACAATGTACCATGTGCAATCCGGACAGTGCACATATAAGAATTATTCTATCCTTAAAGGTACACTGTCTAGATGAAGCTAATTACACTTTCCTGATTAGCACAGAAACTGTTTCTAGTTCTAGTTTGTAACTTCGCTCTATATTTGTTTTATCCTGCCATCAAAAAGATTGATCGAGCGATCAAAATAGCTATCTAGCATTCTTTCGTGCGTGACGATCACAATGGTTGTACCGGACTCCCGGTTAATCTTTTTAAATAATTGCAGGATATTTTCAGCATTCTTAGAGTCCAGGCTTCCGGTTGGCTCATCCGCCAGGACTAATTTAGGTTGAGCGACAAGTGAACGGGCAATCGCCACCCGCTGACGCTCCCCTACCGAAAGGTTAGAAATTGCTGCCTGTCTTTTACGGGACAGGCCGACAGTCTCAAGCAACCGGTCAGCCCGCTGCGTTTTTTCTTTAGCGTTCATCTTCAATTCCACCAGCGGCAATAAAACATTCTGCAGGACATTTAAAGTCGGCCACAGGTAAAACACCTGAAAAACAAACCCCACGTTCTGCAGACGGCTGCCGCTTTTTCTTAAAAAAGAATTTAGGTCTTTCCCTTCAAAATACATTTCCCCGGAGGTCGGCTTATCCAGGCCGCCGATTAAATGCAGCAACGTGGACTTACCGCTGCCGGAAGGCCCTTTAATCGCAAAAAACTCCCCCCTTTTTATATTAAAGTTCACCTTGTCCAAAGCGGCTACTTTACCGTCGGCATAATACTTGGACAAATCTTTGGTTTGGATCAATATATTATCCATAACGCAGCACCTTCATCGGCTCAATCGCAATCGCCTTAAGCGCCGGGTAGATCCCGGATACCAAACCCAGGCCTAAAGAAATTATAAGCACCTTTAAAATCAAAACCGGATCATAGGTCATCGCCATTAATCCCGCCAACTGCGGGGAGAGAACAAAAATATTCATCATTAAATAACCAAACCCCAGGCCGACTATCCCGCCGGCCAGCCCCAAAAGCATCGACTCGCACAGCACCATCCCCACGACACTTAAATTCCGCCAACCAATCGCCAAAAGTATGCCGATCTCCTGGGTCCGCTCTAAAACCGAAGCGGCCATAGTATTCACAATCCCTAAAACGACAATAATAAAAGCGACCACCGAAAGCGCCCAGGTAAAATTAAAGATCAAATACATCGGGGTATTGTTGGAAATAAAGTTTTGAATATTCTTCACCTCCAGCTCCGGCAATGCCCGGGCGATCCTCTCTTCGGCTTGCTCAATACTTTGATTAATCTGGGCGTAACCGGCCTTAGACCGAAAAGGAATATTGAGTTTAATATTGTATAAACTAACCTTGCCTTGAGCGTCTTTTAGCTTTTGCAGGCTTTCTAAAGACATAATTACCGCACCGTCCTCAATAATGCTTTTGCTTTGAAAAATCCCGGCCACCGTATACAACTTACCTTTAATGTTCAACTGCTCACCGGTGGTTTTATTCAAGCGTTTTGCCGCCAGCGCCCCCAGAGTCACCTCCTGGTCATTTTTGGGGAAACTCCCCCGGATTTTCAGCTCTTTAAAAAGATAGGAATCTAACTCCCAGCCGTAAAGAACGATAAATTGCTTAAATTTGAATGAAAAAAGGTCTAGAAGTATCGGGGCTACTTGTTCAACCTCCGGCATGGCTTTAAGTTTATCCCTATAAGAAATATCAACCTTACTGGACAAAATATCCAAAATCCCCTTCTCCACCACTACCAGATCGGTACCGCGGCTTTTAAAATTAGAGATAAAACTTTCCTTAAGCCCTTCACTTAAGCCGATAATCGCCACAAATGCGGCGATACTGATCCCCACGCCAAGAATAGTCAGCAGCGAACGGATCTTCCGGCGCCAGATATTGTTAAAAGTTATCGTTAGAATATTCATACTTCTCTTGAATTCATTAGATTATCAAAACCGGCCGAATCATTTATTACCAGCAACCGCTTCCGCTTAAACGGGTATTAGCCGAAACGCAATCGCCTCTATTGTTAGCAGTATTATAATACCTAATATCGCGCTTATCAAGGCAAGTTTATGGGGCAAGGGGACTTAGGGCCGATTTTTCCTGAAGAAAAGACAGAGGTTAACCAGAATAATCGGGAATATGGTAAGCGAGGCTACCGGAATAAGTAGGTATAGTTTTTTATACATCGCCATCCCGGTGCCTAAAATAAAAAGCACGCTTAAACAAAGCACCGGAAGCAGAATAACAAACGGATTGCTTCTTTTTATTTCTCGGGGGAACTTATATTCAAAGATCCTGAATGCCCCGGATAAGCATACCACTACGATTATCCAGCCGGCAAAATTCCCTAAAGGCACGCCGAAATAAATCCCCGGGTTATCCCACCGCCAATTGCCTGACTCAACCATGAGCGGATCCATCAGTAAATCAACCGCCAAAACAATCCAGGTATCTAGGGCAATAAGGTTAACCAGGCGCTTAAGATCTTTGTTCCGGTAAGAAGGTTTTTCTTTACCCTGCCAGAATAAAAAAGAATTTGAGATACTATAACCGGCGTAAATAAATAC
>JAGVOR010000007.1 GCA_020052635.1 Candidatus Omnitrophota bacterium | reverse complement strand
GCCGTAGCCGAAAGTTCCGGAGGCCACCATCACCGGGTTTTTTAAATCCAGGCTTCCTATTTTTACGTTTAAATTCGGTTTCTTCGAGATTACCATATGATTTCCTGGCCGTCAAAAACCGGGCCTTCCTTACAGACGCTTTTGTACCCGCTTTTCGTCAAAACTGCGCAGCCTAAACACGCCCCCACCCCACAGGCCATGTGCTCCTCCAGGGAAAGCTGGGTAACAATTTTATTTTCAGCAGCCAGGGCGGCAATTGCCTTGAGCATCGGATGCGGACCGCAGGCGTAAATGGCCGATGGACGATAGCCGCTGGTCGAGAGTAAAAGACTTGCCAGTAAATCCGTAACCTTGCCTTTAAATCCGCTTGAGCCGTCATCGGTAGCCACCTTTACTGTGCAGCCCGAGGATTTAAATTCCTTTGAGCAAATAACCTGCGCTTTAGTTTTGGCGCCGATTAAAACCAGCGGAAGCTGCATTTTTAATTTTTCCGCCAAAAAAACCAGCGGTGCCACCCCCATCCCCCCGGCGACCAGGATCGGCCCGGGTTTTTTCAACTTTCCGGCAGCTTTCGGACAATCAAAACCATTGCCCAGCGGGCCGATAATATCTAAAATCTCCCCGGGCTTACGGCTGCTCAAAATTTGCGTGCCTTTGCCCAAAATCTTATAAATCACCTTTACCCGCGCCGCCTTAACCCCGTGGATACTAAACGGTCTTCTCAAAAGCGGCTCGACAAGATCAGCCACGCGGATATTTATAAACTGTCCGGGTTTCGCCTGGGAAGCAATGGCGGCAGAACTAAATTCTAAATATCCGTAACCGCCGTTAATTATTCGATGTGAAATTATTTTTGCTTTTGTTTTGTGTATGCTCATTTTGCAAAACCCGTTCTCATAAGCCTTAAGCTTGGCAGTGCGCGCAAAAATACGTTCCTCGCCCTCCTTGGTCAATCCGTTTTACCGGCTTGGAACAAACTAAACAGGGCTTGCCCTGCCGGTTATAAACTTTATGCAGCCGGCCGTATTGGCCGTTTTGCCCGGAAACCCGTACATAATCGTCTACGGAAGAGCCGCCGTGCTTAATTGCGCTTTTTAAAACTCTTTGCATCTGCCGGTAAAGGGCCTGTTTTTCATTTTCGGTTAAACTTCCCGCCGAACGCAAAGGGTTAATCTTAGCGTGAAATAAAATTTCCGCGGCATAAATATTGCCGATCCCGCAGATAAATGATTGATCCAAAAGCAGCGGTTTAATCGTCGTCTTCTTTTTCGAAATCATCGCTTTAAACTGCGGATAGGTAAGCTCAAACGGCTCCGGCCCCAGGCGCCGGATAAATTTTAGCTGCCGCCAATCATCAACTAAGCGCAATTCCCCGAATAACCGCTGGTCATTAAAATCTAAAATCATCCCGCCCGATAACACAAAGGAAACACGGCTGGACTCTGCTTGGCCGGGGATCACTAACTGCCCGGTCATTTTTAAGTGCACGGTCAAAAATTTACCGCTGGATAGCGCAAAGATCAGGAGTTTCCCCCGGCGGAAAACCTGCTTAATCCTCTCTCCTTCCAGCGACCGCTTAAAAGCGGCCGGCTGAGGCTGCCGGATCACCTTAGGGTTATAAATATTGACCCGGATAATTTTTTTACCCAGGATCAATTTACTCAAATCTGATTTAATCGTCTCTACTTCCGGCAGTTCCGGCATATTGTTTTATTTAACCTTCTTGCATTTCATTTTATGATACTCTTGCAACGACTTGACCCCCAGGTCCTTTTTGATCAACATTTCAATTCCATTGACGGTAGCCTGGGCCCCGAAGATCGTCGTGGTATAAGGTATATTATAGAGAATAACCTGGGAGCGGATCTTGACCTCATCCTGCCGCGGTATGCGGCCGGAAGGGGTATTAATCACCATCTGGATCTTGCCGTCTTTCATCAAATCCAGGATATTCGGCCGGCCCTCGTTGATTTTAGGTAAAACCCTGGCCGGGATATTATTTTTTTCTAAAACCGACGCGGTTCCGCTTGAGGCAAAAATATTAAAACCCAAATCCTTTAATTTCTTGGCGATAAATACAATATCCCGTTTATCCCGGTCATGCACCGAGATAAAAACATTACCGCTTTTGGGAACCTTTTGCCCGGCGGCAATCTGGCTTTTAATGTAAGCGCTGGAAAAATCCAAATCAATCCCCATCACCTCTCCGGTAGATTTCATCTCCGGACCCAGCATCACATCTACCCCGGGGAAGCGGTTAAAAGGAAATACGGATTCTTTTACCGCCACATAAGAGGGAATCACCTCGTCGGCAAAACCCAGGTCTTTTAATTTTTTACCCAGCATAACTTTGGTGGCCAATTTAGCCAAAGGCACGCCGATCACCTTAGAAACTAAAGGTACGGTGCGGGAAGCGCGCGGGTTAACTTCTAAAACATAAATCTTGGCATCTTTAACGGCATACTGGACATTCATTAACCCGACGATGTTTAACTCTGCGGCCAGCCGGTAAGAAGCCTCTCTTAATTTTTTCAAAATATCCGGGCCCAAGGTATAAGTGGGCAGGCTCATCGCCGCATCCCCCGAATGTACTCCGGCCTGCTCGATATGTTCCATGATCCCGCCAATCACGAAGGTTTCACCGTCACCGATTAAATCCACATCCACCTCAATCGCATCCTCCAAAAATTTATCAATTAAAATCGGATGCTCTCCGGAAACCTCAGCCGCCTCCTTAATAAATTTCTCTAACACTTCCTGCTCATAAACAATCTCCATTGCCCGGCCGCCCAAAACATAGGAGGGCCTGACTAATACCGGATAACCAATGCTGCTGGCGACTTTTTTGGCCTCTTCAAAGGTAAACACCGTGCCGCTGTTAGGCTGCAATAACCCCAGCTTATCAATCAACCGCTTAAAACGCTTACGGTCTTCGGCAATATCAATGCTTTCAGAGCTGGTCCCCAGAATATTCACCCCGGCCGCCCGCAGGGCTACCGCCAGGTTAATCGGGGTTTGTCCTCCAAATTGCACAATCACCCCCAACGGTTTCTCTACTTCAATAATATTCATGATATCTTCAAAGGTTAAGGGTTCAAAATAAAGCCGATCGGATGTATCGTAATCCGTAGAGACGGTTTCCGGATTACAATTAACCATTATGCTGTCTATCCCCTCTTCTTTAAGGGCATAGGCCGCGTGGCAACAGCAATAATCAAACTCAATCCCCTGGCCGATCCTGTTGGGACCGCCGCCTAAAATTACGACTTTTTTATTTTTACTGGGGCGGGATTCATCCTTAGCTTCCTGTGTGGAATAAAAATAAGGCTGTTTAGCATTAAACTCCCCGGCGCAGGTATCTACTAATTTATAGGCCGGCTTAATCCCGGTTTTCTTGCGTAACTGTTTCACTTTTGCCTCCTTGGAGTTCAAGAGAAAAGCCAGCTGAATATCAGAGAATCCGTCGGTTTTGGCGGCGGCGATTAATTCGGCCGGAACCTTAAGCTCATCATCAACTGCTTCATTTCTGTATTGTTTAATTTCCTCTTCCCGCTCAACTAGCTGCCGCAGGTTGTCCAAAAACCAGCGGTCAATACGGCTAAGCGCATAAATTTCATCTAAAGAGAGGCCTGCTTTTAAAGCGTACCTTAAATAAAACAGCCTTTCGTCGTTGGGGACGCGGATTTTGTCTTTAATCTGCTTTAACAGCAAGGAATCCGGGTTTTTCAGCTGTGGATCGGTAATTTTGTCCTTACCGTCCGCTCCGAAACCGAAACGTTTAATCTCAATCGAACGCATCCCTTTTTGCAGGGCTTCTTTAAAATTCCTGCCGATAGACATCGCTTCTCCGACTGCTTTCATCGAGGTGTTCAATATTCTTTCGGCGTGCGGAAATTTTTCGAAAGTAAACCGGCAGATCTTAAAGACGCAGTAGTCAATCGTCGGTTCAAAAAACGAGGTGGTTCTGCCTGTCACCTGGTTCATTACTTCGGGTAAGGTTAAGCCCACCGCCAACTTAGTCGCCACCCGGGCGATCGGAAAGCCCGTGGCTTTAGAGGCCAGGGCCGATGAGCGGGAAAGCCGGGGGTTGACTTCAATAATCACAATCTTACCGTTATCCGGATTCTGGCCGAATTGAATATTAGCCCCGCCGCCGGAAATCCCGATTTTACGGATGATTTTTTTACAAAGACAAACGAAATCTGTGTATTCCTGAGGAGTCAGCGTCTGAGCCGGAGCCACGACAATACTGTCACCGGTGTGCACGCCCATCGGATCAATATTTTCCATCGAGGTGATCATAATCACGTTGTCGGCGCAATCACGCATCACTTCAAACTCAATCTCTTTCCAACCTAAAACCGACTGCTCCACTAAAATCTGATGCACCGGGCTGGTTTCAATCCCCTTAGCCAAAAATACCTCCAGCTCTTCTTTATTATAAACGATGCTGCCTCCGGAGCCGCCTAAACAATACGCCGGCCTTAAAATTAAAGGAAAGCCGATGGACAAACCTATTTTCATCCCCGCCTTAACGCTGGTGGCGATCCCGCTTTTAGGCACCTCAACCCCGATTTCCTGCATGGCTTTTTTAAATAACTCTCTGTCCTCGGCACAGGCGATCGCCTCTACTGAAGCCCCGATCGATTCCACTCCATATTTCT
>JAGVOR010000077.1 GCA_020052635.1 Candidatus Omnitrophota bacterium | reverse complement strand
GATATTAAGAAGACCCAGAGAATACCCGCGACACGTTGAGTTAGCTGACAGTACTTTGGTTGCTAATACCGATGATGAAGCGGTGCTTGCCGGAGCCAAGCGAGCTTTTAGTTTGACGATAGAAGATGTTGCTATCGCCCAAGAATTCGGCCCGTTGTTAATCGATGCTCCGAAAGTAGGGGCGAGCATTTGTTTAGTTGACGGTACCCACAATGATGATCCGGCTTCTATCGCCGGTTTGGCCAGATTATCGGTAGAGCGTCCGCAGGAAACCGGAGTTTTTAATATTGTAACCACAATCAATATTGCCGCCTTAAGCCAGACGCTGTTTCCTTTGCTTGGGCATTTGGCTGAGCCCGATACGCTTATGAAATTAAGGCACAATTGGGTGCAGGAGTATTTGGAACATAACCGCAGAAAAATTAACCCCGCTGCTGTCTTGCCTGAGGTAGAACAGAGTTCGCTCCGCAGAGTTTTGGGTTGGTTAAGATATGTCCCGCAGATAATTAAGGAACTCGGTTTGAACGGAATTGTTCTACTTTTTAGGTCGGATTTAGCGATTCTTGCCGCTTTCATTAAAAAAGCGGGATTAATCCGTGCCGGGCCGAAGTTAGGATTCGGAGTCATCGCTACCCCGGCTACCCTGCAAAACAACTCCCTCCTTGATGCCGTTGCTTCACCGTATAGAGAAGGAATCATTATCCACGAAGAAGAACATTTGGTGCAAGCAAAAAGCAGCCAGCCACAGGATGAACTGACGGCTTACCGCGCCGAGATGAAATTTTTATTAGGAGATTATTCCACAGCAGAGAAACAAAGTATGGCCCAAGTATTATATGGGGCGATGGTAAAAGATGGTCCGGCGAGGATTAAGCCGTGGACTGCCTGGAAAGAAAACATAGATAATCTCGAATTTATCTTAGTTGTCCATGAACAATGTCGTATGGGTGGATTAACCACCTATTTGATTAATTACTTGCGTTATCTTCTTGCCGGAAGTGCCGTGACTGTGCATATCGTTAGTTTGCATAACGGTAGCGAATTAGATGCGCGTTTGAACGGGCAGCGGATTAAAGTCGGCAAAGGTTGGTTTTATTTCCACCCGCTTATTGTTCCTCGGCAAGATTCTGAATTCGAAGCGGCCTATAAAGAAAAATTCCGTCAGTTGCTTGATCAATATCCGCAGATTAGCATTGTAACAACGCATTCCTGTTGGACAAAAGAAGCTTTCTGGGCATTTGAGGTTGCCGGGGAAAGAAAATTACCGCGAATCGGCTATTATCATTCGGCGACTACTCCGGTTGATTCTAGATTTAGCGAAGAGGCAGGAACTTTGCGGTTAGCAGATATAATTGCTACAGTTTATCCCGGGGGAGTTGAAGATTTTCAGGCGTGGGGTTTTGGTGAGAAGGCCAGGTATGTTGGCCCGATGATTAATCCCGCATTCGGCCGCAGGGTAAAGGGTAAAGATAAGGGGCGTTTCCGCTGGATTAAAGGTATTTATGATTTGCGCAATAAATTTGTGCTCTTTGCTCCGCATACTATCTACTCAAATAAAGGACAGCTGGAGATGCTTAAGGCCCTGCGGATTTTAAAATCTAAAAGCTTGGCGGTAGCTTTAGTTATTTCATCCCGGGAAAAACACCCCGCTTATTATCAGGAATTAAAAGATTACGCTGTTTCCGCAGGACTGACTTATAAGGTAGTGAGTATCGATGAAACCGGGGCAGTCAGCCTGGCGCAGGATGCCCGCCAGGCAGAGTCTGAAACGGTAGATATTGTTTTTGTAGATAGCGGGCTTTCCCACAAGGTATTGCCTGTTTTCTACCGGTCAGTGGATTTACATTTACTCGCCAGTTTTAAAGAGGCATTCGGGTTGTCTTCTGCTGAATCTTGGTTAATGGGGGTTGCGGCAGTTGCTCCGGATGTAGGCGGGGTTAAATATGCTTACGAGCCAGCTTTAAGAGAAGTATTTTTATTTAAGCCAGGGAAAGATAGCGATGAGCATGTTATACATCTAACCCAGGTTTTGGAGCGGGTGATCTCTTTTCCCACTGAAACTTTAACGGCGTACGGTAGAGAAGGGAGAAGGTATTTTCTGCGTTCTTTCGATCCGGTTAAGTTTATTCAAGTCCATAACCGGCTGCTTAATGAAACGAGGGTAGCTTCTGCAGTAAAGAACAAATATTCACGGCCGCTCACGCAGTTTGCCGGTTGCTTCATGGATATTAAGGATATTACCGCAGTCAAGGGATTTTTATGGGTAGCTGCGGAAACCTGGATCACCGGAGCGCTGTATCGGACCTACCGCGCCATCCGCGCGCCTCCGTATTACCTGGGTTATGTTCTTGCCGTCTTTTTTGCTCCGCCGCTGCTTTTAATTTATTTTGTTATTAGCCCATTCCTACCGACCGCTAAAACTTCCACAGACCAATTTATTTACTATGTGCCTTTGCATTGGTTTACTTCTTTTACTCAAGGGGCACTGGTTGAGCATGAACGGATGCATTTCTCTGTAACGGATGATAATGAAAGATTGGCTTTAGCTGCAGAGGCCGCTTACTTCCATGAAAAAGTAAAACCTAAGCATTCCCAGGAGATTCGCTTGGGTGTGATTAAAGGCGGTTTTGGGGTAGGGGGGACGGCTTCTGAAACGCTTACCTGGGCTGGAATGTTTCTTGAATCGGGGTTTGAGGTTTATCTGGCTACGGGCGTGGTTGATCCCAGCGTACATTTTGATCCGCGTTTACATATTAAAAATATAGCTTGTTTTTCAAAATTTACCAGGATGCAAAACCTGATTAATTCTATTTATGATCAAAGCTTAATCCCGGCTCAGCGGGAAGTTTTACAGCAAATTTATGACGAAGAGATTAAAAAGTGCCAGGAGGCTTTGAGGGATTGGATTAAAGAGAATAAAATAACCGTTATTTATGCCGATCAGCTGTTATCTGTTTCCGAGGATCCGGTAATGTATCCTGCGCTTTGCGCGGCAGCCGATGCATTGGATGTAATCGTAATCTTCAGGCAGCATTATTACACGGTTTCCGATATTAAAAAAGCGGCTCCCGTGATTAATCTTGTTCAGGCGGTTAAGCCTAAGCAGGCATTGTTTGTGCATGTGAGTCCGATTGATGCACAGATATTCCAGGAGCTTTACGGGTTTGCCGGTGATTTAGTCCTGCCTTATTCCAAGGATTTCTCAAGGATCGCCAGTTTTTCTTCTATCCTAAGGCGGCAGATGAGGAAACGGGCTAGGAAGTATTATGATATTCCGGATGACGCAATAGTTTTGCTGCATCCTTCGCGGATGAGCAAGCTGAAGCGCCATGATCGGACTGTAGAGTTAGCTCGTCTACTCCAGAAAAAATTTAAAAATCGAAAAGTTTATCTTATATTTACGGGCAGCACTAAGAACGGGAATTCATCGCCTAGCGCAATCATTACGCATAAAGGGAGGGAGCACTCTTGGGCCGGTGGGGCCGGTGATGCCTATCAGGATCTTTTATTCGTGCTTAAGGAAGTAAACATGCTAGGCCAAGCGATCT
>JAGVOR010000194.1 GCA_020052635.1 Candidatus Omnitrophota bacterium | reverse complement strand
TTTTACTTATCTCATGAGTATATATAGCGAAGATTGGGTTAGGACAAAGATTAAAGATTATTTAATTAATAATGGATATCGGATTACTCACGAAGCCAAAGGGCATGAGCATGGGGTTGATCTTAAGGGATATCATCCTAAGCTTTGCAGGTATTATTTTGTAGAAGTAAAGCCAGAGCCTCAAGGAGAAAGTAGACACGCCAAGAAGGAAAATTACTTTCTAGACAATCTGGCGAAAATTCTTTTGAGAATGTGCCAGAAGAACGGGCAATATGCATTGGGCTTTCCCATAACTTATAAAGATAAGGTAAAGAAACTTCCGCTGGAAATTAGAAAGAAACTTAGGGTTGATGTTTTCTTTGTGAGCAAGCAGGGAAGGGTAACTAAGTTGCCTTATTACAAGCCATTGAAATAAAAAAGGATTTCTTGATGAAGGTATCCCTGTATACCAGAGTATCAACAGAGGACCAGGCGCGCGAGGGAACATCCCTTGAAGTGCAGAAGGAGTTTCTTGTCTCTTATGCGCAAAGGGAAGGAAATGAAATAGCGGAGATTTATGTTGATGACGGTTACAGCGGTTATTCAATGGAACGGCCTGCGCTGAGAAAGCTTCTTGCTGATGCGAAGAAGAAAAAGTTTGAGATGGTTATTGTTCACAAGATTGACAGGTTCAGCCGCAATCTCAGGGATTTGCTTAATCTTGTTGAGGAGCTTGAGCTGCTTGACATTTCCTTAAAGTCAGCAACAGAGGCTTATGATACATCCAATTCGGCAGGCAAGATGATGTTTCAGCAATTGGGAAGCTTTGCCGAGTTTGAAAGAAACAGGATAAAGGAAAGAGTTTTTCCCGGGATGATTAAAGGGGTGCAGAGAGGCAACTGGCAGGGCGCGAGATATTCGCCCTATGGCTATTACTATAACAAGGGAAAGAAACTTCTTGAGGTGGTAAAGGAAGAGGCTGATATCGTGAAGCTGGCTTACACGATGTATCTTGCAGGCCAGAGCACGCAACAGGTCGCAGGCTATCTTTACAGGAAGGAATACAAGACACGAAGCGGCGGAAGATTCAACACAAAGCTTATCTGCGATATTCTCAAGAACCAGATTTATCTTGGCAATCTTGTATGGAACCGCCATCACTATGACAAGAAGCAGAAAACGCTGAAAGGCTGCAAGTATGTCAGGAACGAGCCTTCAAAGGTTATAATTGTCAAAGGAAGGCATGAGGCGATAATCTATCAGGATGATTTTGATGCTGTCCAGAAAAAGATGGCTTTTGCAAGAAAAGGAGTGGTGAGGAAGTGCAACTCAAATGAGTATCCTTTGACAGGAATAATTTCCTGCGCGAGATGCGACAACAGCTTCCAGGGCTGCATGAATACTGCTACAAGGGAAAACAAGAAAACAAAGACAAAGAGAAGATATTACAGGTGCAGCGCAAGGCAAACATATGATATGCCCTGCGAAAATTCTTATGCGAGGGCTGAGGATATTGAGATAGAGGTTTACACTATTATTTCAGTCATATTCGATCAGGATATTGATGACGCAAGATTATTCAATCTTGTGAAGAACAGTTCTCATTCCCATTCAGAGGATTCAGAAAAACAATTGGGAGAGGCAAAGCTTAAGCTTGAGGAGAATATCATAAAGCAGGAAAGGTTAAGCAGCATATTCACAGATGGCCTGCTTGCGATTGAGGCATACAAGAGGCAGATTATCCCTTTAAGGGATGAGGAAAAGGAAATCAAGGGAAAGATAAGAAAGCTTGAGCTTTCCCTGATTGAGAGGGAGAGGAACGAGGAATACCTGAAGATGATAAGGGATGTGGTGAATCATTTCCAGAGCATAAATGAGAGGATGGATTTTGTGAGCAAGAAAGGGTTGCTCAGGATGCTCTTCAAAAGCATAAAAATTGATAACGGCAGGATAAAGAGCTTTGAGCTTTTTGAGCCTTACAAAAGTCTCTATGAAGGAGCGAGGATAAAATGGGAAGTGCAGGAAAATCAGATACTTACGACGGAAAGGGCAAGCGTCTCTACATTGTTACCTACGGATGCCAAATGAATCTTCGGGATTCGGAAGTAATTTGCGGTTTGTTGAGCAAGGCCGGTTTTATAATTACCCCATCCGATCAGGATGCCGAGGTAATTATTTTTAATACTTGTTCAGTACGCCAGCATGCAGAAGACCGGGTGTGGAGCTTGATTGGCAGTTACAAGGGCGCTAAAATTATCGGCCTGGTGGGGTGTATGGCTCAAAATTACCAACAGCGTGCTTTTGAGCGAGACCCGCGGATTAGCTTTGTGGTGGGGCCGCAGGATATCGCCAAGCTTCCGGAGATACTTAAAAAGGTTACCTTGAATAACTTATTGGAATGCAAAATCTGGGAGACCGAAGGTACTATCAGGCCGGAAGAAATTTATCACAGCGGTTTCGCGCAGGATAATCGGCATGCTTATGTTGTGATATCGGAAGGTTGTTCTAATTTTTGTTCCTATTGTGTGGTGCCTTATGTGCGCGGCCCTTTACGCCATCGTAAATATCAAGATATTTTAGCCGAGATACAGCAAGCTCTTGACCGGGGAGTAACTAAGCTTACCCTGTTGGGCCAGAATGTTAATGCTTATCAGGATAGCCAGGTTGATTTTACCAAGCTGCTTACTCAGGTCAACGGCTTAAGTGGGTTAAAGGAGTTTGATTTTTTTACCTCTCATCCTAAGGATGCGCATCCGGATTTTTTTAAAGTAATCCGGGATGCCGAAAAATCAGTCAAACGCCTGCATTTACCGGTGCAGTCCGGTTCCGATCGGATTTTAAAACTGATGAACCGTGGCTACAGCGTAAAAGATTACTTGGCCTTAGTTGATTCTTATCGTAAAATTGTTAAAGGGGGATTATTAACTACCGATATTATTGTAGGGTTTCCTACGGAGTCTGCCGAAGAATTTAACCAAAGCTGCGCTTTGCTTAAAAAGGTTAAATTTAATTCCGCTTATATTTTTAAATATTCCTTTCGGCCGCAGACAGCTGCTGCGAAAATAGCCGAAGTGCTCAAAACCGGCGAAAAAGAAAAACGGCATCAAAAGATTTTAGATATTCAAAGAAATATTTCGCAGAAATTAAGGAGCAAAAAAGATAATGCGCATAAATAAATCGGTGGTGGCTCTTTTGGTCTGTTTTAGCCAATACAGCAGTGCCTGGGCATTCGACCTGGATGCTTTAAAAGCGGATTTTTTGCAGGGGAATTACCGCCGGGTAATTTTTGAAGGGCAGGCCGAACTTAGCCGTATTCGCTTCGGTAATGCCGATGAGTTAAATTATATTGTAGGTCTTAGTTACATTAAAGAAGCCAAATTGGATTTAGCGCAAGATTGTTTCCGCAGGATCCTGGATAATTCGGCAAGCAAATTTAAAGCGGAAGCCGGTTTAGCTCTGGCGGATACTTATCTGGTCTCGGGGAAGTTCCAGGAGGCTGAGGCGGCTTACCATAAGTTAATTTCCGACAGTATTAACAGCCCTCAAAAACCAGCAGTGCTTTATCGTTTAAGCCAGCTGGAGTCTCGGCGCGGTAATTATCAAAAGAGCAGCGAATACCTGACTAAGCTAAAAAGGGATTTTCCTTTAAGCCCGGAACTAAGGGGTTCCAAGGGTATTGTTGTGGTTGGGCCTTCAGTGGGGGAGTGTGAGCCGGCGTTGAATAGCTCTGCAGAGGGCGGGGAATATTCTATTCAGGTAGGGTTTTTTACCAGCAGCGCTAATGCTAATAATTTTAAAGATACCTTATTAAGTAAAAATTATCCGGCTTACCTGGAAGATGCCGGCTCAGGTTACCGGGTTAAGGTGGGTAAAGTAAAATCCCGCCAGGAAGCGCTAGATTTAGAGGATAGGCTCATCCGGGATGGTTTTCAAACTAAAATCTGCCCGTTGTAGTTATGTTAAAAAAGAAGATTATTTTTCTCCTGGGTCCCACCGGTATAGGCAAATCAGCGGTAGCCATCAAGCTGGCTAAAAAAATTAATGCTGAAATTATCTCCTGCGATTCAATGCAGGTCTATCGCCGGATGGATATTCTTACCTCTCAAGTTACCCGGCGGCAAAAGCGGCAAATCAAGCATCATCTTGTAGGCGCCATTAATCCCGGTCAGGAATATAATGTGGCTAGGTATCGCAGGACAGCAATCGTAATTTGCGATAAGCTTTTTGCGGCCGGGAAAATACCTTTATTTGTCGGGGGTAGCGGGCTTTATTATTCGGTTATTGTGGATGGGTTATTTGCGGCCGTGCCGCAGGATAAGATCATCCGCGCCCAGCTGGAAAAACAGCTTAAATTAAAAGGAAATACTTACCTTTATCGCCGTTTGGCTAAGGTTGATCGTGCGGCAGCGGCCAAAATCCATCCGCATGATTGCCGGCGGATCATCCGGGCGCTAGAGGTGTATTTAAAAACAGGTAAATGTATTTCCAAATTGCAAAAAGAAAGAGTGGGTTTAGGTTCACACTACCAGGTTAAGGTTTTTGGGTTAACTTCTCCCCGGCAGTCTCTTTATACTGCGATTGACCGGCGCGTTGAAAAGATGTTTACCGCAGGGGTAATTAATGAAGTCAAACGTTTACTTAAAACTAAATTAAGTTTAACCGCTAAATACGCTATCGGTATTCCTGAAGTAAAAGGGTATCTTGAAGGAAAATATGATTTAAGCGAATGCAAGCGCCTGATGCAGCGCAATAGCCGGCATTACGCTAAACGGCAGTTGACCTGGTTTAGGAAAGATACACGGATTAAGTGGATAAAGGTCAGGGAAAATGAAAAGGCCGTGCAGATTGCGGAAAGGATAATTAAAAATTTTAGAAAAAGCCTTATTAGTTAGTGTTAAATTAAAATCGGACGCAGATTCCTGGCAGATTGAAGATATCTGCGCGGAATTAGAGGAGCTGGCTTCTTCCACTACAGTTGAAGTTGTGGAAAATATAATCTGTACCTGCGACCGTCCGACTGCCAATTATTTTATCGGTAAAGGTAAGGTGGAGGAGATCGCCTTTATCGCAAATGCCGAATCGGTCGATGTGGTCATCTTTAGCCATGATTTAAGCGGGACTCAGCAGCGCAACCTGGAGCATGCCCTGGGGCGTAAAACGATTGACCGCACGCAATTAATTCTGGATATCTTTAGCCGCCGGGCTAAGAGCCCGGAAGGCAAAATGCAGGTGGAATTAGCGCAGTTGGAATATTCGCTTCCCCGCTTAAGCGGTAAGGGAATCGTGCTTTCAGATTTAGGAGGCGGGATCGGTACCCGTGGGCCGGGGGAGACGCAATTAGAACAGGATCGCCGCCAGGTCAGAAAAAAAATCGATAAATTAAAAGAAGATTTGCGTAAAGTCCACCAGCATCATCAGGCAATGCGCAAGAAAAGAATCGGCAATCATCTGCCG
>JAGVOR010000190.1 GCA_020052635.1 Candidatus Omnitrophota bacterium | reverse complement strand
GGTGTGGGGGCTCGTCTCTGTGGCTCTTTCGCCAAATTTCGGCGAATCCGCTGGTTACTCAAGCGGAAATCCTCCGCACGCTCTTAAAAGCCCACGGGGCGGGAATTACCCGCTACGCTATCCTCCGGAGCCCGGACTTTCCTCCCGCCATTAATTCAGTGGCGGGCAGCCACCTTCTGCCTGTTTAAATCAAAGATCGCCCCCGGGCCGCTTTTATTGCTTGGGTCGCCAGCTTATCCGCCAGACAATTTTGCTCCCGAGGAATATGATTAATTGATACTTTTTCAAAACCGGTCGATAAATGCATCGCCCGGGTAAATAAATTAACAATACCGGCATGCTTAACCTTGTAAATACGGTTCATCTGCCGGGCTAAAAGCTGGCTATCCGTATTAATTTTTAAATGCCTGGCTTTAAGCAGTAGCGCTTCTTCTAAAGCATAAATCAACGCGGTGTACTCCGCGGCATTATTAGTCGCTATCCCGATATAAGCGGAGATTTCCTTGATCAATAAACCATCCCGGTAAAGAGCAACCCCCACCCCGCTGTGGCCGGGATTGCCTTGGGATGCGCCATCAATGTAAATTTCCAGTCGGCTCATTCTTGAATGTAAAGAATCCGATTACAAACTTCGCAGGTAATCACTTTCTCGTACATCTTAATCAGATTTATCACCTGGGGCGGAACCAGCATATGGCAACCTCCGCAGGAATTATCCTTGACCGTTACGATCGCCAGCCCTCCCCGGCTATGCAAAATCCGCTCATACTCCTGCAACATTTTAGGGTCAATTCCGGGAGAAACCTGCTTGCGCTGGGCATCTAACTGGCTTAGCCGGTCAGCAATCTCTTTCACCCGTAATTCCACCGCTTTCTTTTGCTCCTGGAATACCTTTTCTTCATTTTTTAACTTCAGATTTTCAGCATCAATCTGAACCTTAATTTTATCCGATTCCTCAAAAGAGAGAAGAATCTTTTCTTCGATTACAGAACCGTCAGCTTTGGTATCAGCGATCTGCTGCTGCATCGTCTGGAATTCTTTGTTGGTTTTAAGCGAAAAAAGCTGGCCGCTCAACTTTTTAACCGCTTCGGCGTTAGAGGCCAGTTCCAACTCTTTCTCCTTGCGATTTTTTTGCACTTCCAGGGATTTCTTTTCTAACTCGGCTAACCCGGCTTTTTTAAGCTCGAAGGCAGCATCAATCGCCTTAATTTCCTGAGGTTTTGCCGCCTTTTCATTCTCCAAGGCATAGATCTCGCTGTCTAATTCCTGCAGTTTAACCAGAGCACCTATTTGTACTTTTAGATCCATAATACTCCAATCTTATAAAATCCATCTTAACCTTCGAGCTTAAACCTGGATAAATACTTGTTGTATCGCTCGAAGCGATTTTCTTACACAGCAAGAAAATCGAGTAGGCGGCCGAAGCGCTTTTTAGCTTTACGAGCTCCTTCACGCTTAAACTAGATGCCTTTTATAAGGAAGCGCGCGGAGCAAATTTCGAACACATCGATCTTCTTCGGCCTTAAACTATAGGATATTTTTAAAGGTAGCGGCCGAAGCGCTTTTCCTGCGAAGCAGGAAAAGCAGTGGGCGATAGAGGATTCGAACCTCTGACATCTACAATGTGAATGTAGCGCTCTAACCAACTGAGCCAATCGCCCCAAAACCATCAATAACCTCAAAATCGAAAATCGTCTACAATACCTACCCTAATCTAATTTCGAATTTCGATTCTCGATTCTCGATTCTCTAAATTTTTTTGCCGTGGGCAAAAAAATTTGGGCCCACAGGGACTCGAACCCCGGACCAATTGATTATGAGTCAACTGCTCTAACCGACTGAGCTATGGGCCCCAAATCACTTACCTAACTAAACCATAACTAAGATAATTTTCCTAAATCCAGTAATGCCAGATTTATATAGCCAGCCGATTACAAAATAATACAATATAATACTATTTTTAAGGGTTTTTAGCAAGCTAAAACTTGTTTAAATCTGGGGTTAATCCAGGCGGTTATCTGTTGGCGACTACTTTGAGAAAAGCGTTGACAATACGAGGGTCAAACTGGGTTCCCGATGATTTTTTAATAATCTCTACCGCGGTATTTTTAGGAAACGCCTTATGGTAAGGCCGGTCGCTAATGAGGGCCTGGTAAACATCAGCAATCGCAATCACTCTGGCCCCTAAGGGAATATCCTCACCCTTAATCCCGCTGGGATACCCCTTACCGTCCCAGCGTTCATGATGATAAAAAATAAAAGGGATCAAATCATGTAAAAACTGGATCGGCCGGATAATATCCGCTCCGATTTGAGGATGCCGCTTAATCTCATCAAACTCTTTTTTAGTAAGTTTACCTTTTTTAAGCAGAATACTCTCGCTAATCCCGATCTTACCTAAATCATGCAGCATGGCCGCCTGTTTAATCAGCTCCACGTCTTCCTTGGCAAGATTTAGCTCCTTGGCCACGGCGGTAGCAAAATACACCGTGTTTTCCACATGTTCTCCGGTATAATGGTCTTTAAGCTCCAGAGTTTTAGCAAAAGCAAAAAT
>JAGVOR010000163.1 GCA_020052635.1 Candidatus Omnitrophota bacterium | reverse complement strand
AGGAGTAAAACTAGGTGATTTGTCAGTTAATTTTCATTTACGCAGCTATGATCAGCTAAAAGGGCTATCCGATGAGATTAATGCGATGATCGATAAAACCCGGGAGCAGATTATTTTAATCAAGGACGACCTGATTAACCTGAAAGCGAAAAAAGGCCATGTCTCTGAACAGGATCTTGAAGAATTAGATAAAAAAATCAATTACTTTAAAACTCAATAAGCCTCTTTATGCGCCCACTGAAGATAGCTTTACTTCTTGCCTGTTGTTTATCGATATTTGTTGTGGCTTATGCCGCAGAGGACGGGTTTGGTGCGGCTAAAAGAATAGAAGGGGAACATTTTATTGTTTTTATCCCGCCCCAACTGGATCAGTACTCCCTTTTGGAAAAATTGAATATCGGTTCATCAGAGATAGCGCTTTCTGAAGGCAGGAGTTCAAAAACCAACAGTTTGGCGGCAGCTCTGGATGTTTTGTATAATATCGTCATGCAAACTTTGGACATGAATTTATACAGCCTGCAGGGCAATATTAAGATTTGCAGAGATCGGGAGCATTTAAACAGGGTTTATGAGAATATTTTCGGCCGTCAGCTTAAATCCAGCTCCTTTTACATCAACGAATATAACATGATTTATATCAGCGCCGATGATTTTACCAAAGAGATTCTTGGCCATGAAATTGCACATATGATTATCAGCCACTATTTTGTCGTTGCACCCCCGGAAAAAGTGCAAGAAATTCTCGCCGGTTACGTAGAATACCGATTGCGCAAGTCTTCGCGCTAACCAGTAAGATTTAAGCCTTATGCTCGCCAGAACCTTGGATCAAAATTATAAATTGTTAGTAATCGGCTTGATTCTTGTAGTCGGTTTTTTTATTTATTCTAATACCTTCTACAGCCCTTTTTATTTTGACGACAACAAATTCATTGTCAATAATCCCGCGATCAGGAACATTTTGGATCCGGTTGCGATTTGGAATTTCTCCCTGACCCGTTTTATTGTTTTTTTGAGCCTGGCCTTAAATTACCATTTCCACCAACTGAATGTTTTAGGTTACCATTTTTTTAACCTGCTGATCCATTTGGGAGCGGCCTCGGTAGTCTGGCGGTTGGTGATGCTCATTTTTTCTACACCGGCCTTAAGAGAAGATAAGCTTTCTAAAAATTCAAAGTCAATCGCTTTATTCACGGCGTTGATTTTTTTAGCCCACCCCTTACAGACAGAATCCGTAACCTATATCTGGCAGCGGAGTACTTGCCTGGCAGGTTTTTTTTATCTTGCTTGCGTTTATTTATATTTAAAATCCAGAGTAGCGCAAATCGCAAAAAAGCCCTGGCTGAAACCATACATATCCAGTATCCTTCTGGCTATTCTTGGCTTGTTTACCAAGGAAAATACAGTTACCCTGCCCGCCGCGATTACGCTTTGCGAGTTCTGTTTTTTAGGATTAGACAAGCGCCGCGATTATAAATATACTATTCCGTTCTGGTTCCTTTTCCCGGTTATTCCGGCCTTACTCTATTTGTCCCGCTCTTATTCGCTAAGCACCGGATGGCAGTATTTTTTGACACAAATAAGGGTAATGATGACTTATATCCGGCTTGTTTTTATTCCTTTGCGCCAGAATTTAGATTACGATTACCCGCTCGCCAAAAATTTCACGGACCTATCCGTATTATGGGCTTTCGTATGTTTATCCGGAATTATGGTTAGTGTAATCCGGGTATTCTCTAAATACCGGATTATTTCCTTTAGCGTACTATGGTTTTTTCTTACCCTGTTGCCGGACTCAAGTTTTGTGCCATTGGAGGATGTGATTTTTGAGCACAGGCTCTATTTATCGATTGTAGGTTTTAGTTTATTCCTGACCAGTCTGATTGGCTATTCTCTTGGGCACAGGTCTTTTAGGGCCATGGTAGCAGTTTTGCTCATTGTCACCGGCAGTTACGCTATGCTTACCTACAGGAGGAATTTTACCTGGCAGGATGAAATTAGGCTATGGAATGATGTAGTGGCTAAGTCGCCGGATAAAGCCAGGCCATACTATAACCGGGGGGTTGTTTATTGGGAGCGGGGGAATGTTGAACAGGCGATCTCTGATTTCAGTAAGGCTATTGCGCGCAACCCTAACAATTACGCCCTGGCTTATTATAATCGCGGAGTTGCTTATGATGAACAAGGCAGGTTCCTTGAGGCTCTTGCTGATTATACCCGGGCGATTCAGGTCAATCCCAGCCTGGCAGAGCCGTACAATAACCGCGGGAATCTTTTTAAGCGTGCCGGCAACCTTGCGCAGGCTTATATCGATTTCAATAAGGCCATTGAAGTCAATCCTCATCTTGCCGAAGCTTACGTTAACCGGGGTGCGGTTTATGCGTTGCAGGGTGATTTTAATCAAGCGATCCTGGATTTCAGCAAGTCGATTGAAATTAATCCCGGCTATGTGATCGCTTATACTAACCGCGGAAATGTTCATGCGCACCAGGGCGATTTTGCCCAAGCTATTGCTGATTTTGCTCGCGGTATCGCAGTAGACCCGGGATATGCCGGTAATTATATTCATCGTGGGCATGTTTATTTAAAAATCAAAGAATACGATAAAGCTTGGGCAGATGTGCATAAAGCCGAAGAATTAGGGTATGTTTTTCAGCCGGAATTCATCGCGCAGCTTAAAGAAGCATCTGGAAAGAGTGACTAGGGTTGTGTATAGGCGCCACGAAAACTTGGTTGACGGCAGCAAAAAAAGCAGGTATAATTGATTCCCACTTGGATATTAAGCAGGGGGAATATCTCAAGAATGAAAAAATTCGCAAGTCTTTGAAAATAAGATAGTTATATAGATACGGGCCATTAGCTCAGCTGGTAGAGCAGGACACTCTTAATGTCAAGGTCGT
>JAGVOR010000142.1 GCA_020052635.1 Candidatus Omnitrophota bacterium | reverse complement strand
TTTCAGAAAAGCGGCTGCCGCTAAAAATGAGTTTTCGGTTGTTTGCATATTAACCGGGCACGGCTTAAAGGATCCCGAGCGGGCGATTAAGTCGGTTAAGCCGCCTAAGCTGTTGCGCGCGGACCTTAAATCAATTATTAAAGAAATTGGTTACTAAAAAAGAGGTCTTAATCACTGCCGGGCCGACCTGGGTTGCAATCGACGGTGCGCGGATTATCAGTAATCTGTCCAGCGGTGAAACCGGTTTTATTCTAGCGGATAAATTTAAGAAGCTAGGCGCTAAAGTTACCTTGTTACTCGGCCCGGGTAATTTTTTTAATCAGCAAGCGCAAATTACTATTAAGCGCTTTAAATATTATTCTGATTTAGCTTTACTTTTGGAAGCAGAGCTTAAGCGGGCCAAATATACTGCGGTCATTCATGCTGCCGCAGTAGCTGATTATCAGCCGAAAAGCATAATTCAAGGCAAAATCAGTTCGCAACATAAAAACCTTAACCTGCGGCTGGTGGCGACAAAAAAGCTTATTCGGGGTTTAAAAAAATATCAGCCGGACCTCTTTACGGTCGGTTTTAAATTTGAGCCGCAGGCCGACCGCCGGAATTTGCTGCTTAGCGGCAGGCAGTTACTGGAAAGGGAAAAATTAAATCTGGTGGTTGCTAATTCCAATCAGGGCGGCGGTTACCAAGCTTATATCCTGACGAAGCAGGCGAAACACGGGCCATTTTTGAGCAAAGCGGCAATGGCCAGCGCTTTAGTTAAGTTAACTAAAAATTTATTTTAAAGGGTAAACGGTATGACAAAACATATTTTATTAGTCGGGGACGGCATGGCGGATTATCCGATTGAAGAGTTAGGTATGCGTACACCGCTTGAGGCAGCCCGCACCCCCAATCTGGATTTTCTGGCTAAAAGCGGCACGCTGGGGATAGCTAAAACTATTCCGGATAAAATGACTCCCGCTTCCGATGTCGCCAATCTTTCGATTTTAGGGTATGATCCGAAAAAATATTATTCCGGTCGGGCTCCTCTGGAAGCTGCTAATCTGGGTATTGAACTGGAGGAGGATGATGTTGCTTTCCGCTGTAATTTAATTACCGCTGAAGGAGATACTTTACTTGATTACAGTGCCGGCCACATTAAAACTGCCGAAGCGGAAAAACTGATTAAATTTATCGATCAAAAATTAGGCAATAATAAGTTACGATTTTTCTCCGGGATAAGTTACCGTCACCTGCTTTTAGTTAAAAGAGGGGCCGAGCTCAAACTGCAAAATTTAAAATGTATCGCCCCGCATGATATTTCCGGCCAAAGCATTAAAAGAAACCTTCCCTCCGGCGAAAGCGCGGAGATGATTATTAAGCTGATGCGGGATTCTTCCGAGATTCTTCCCGGCCACGAAATTAACCAGGTGCGGGTGGATTTAAAGGAAAACCCCGCTAACATGATTTGGCTTTGGGGCCAGGGGGTTAAACCGCAGATGCCAAGTTTTAAGGATAAGTTCGGTTTAACCGGGAGCGTCATCTCCGCCGTTGACTTGATTAAAGGGTTGGGCCGGATTCTGGGCTTAGAGGTAATTAATGTCCCGGGAGCGACCGGTTATTATGATACCGATTATGAAGCTAAGGCTCAAGCGGCAATCAAAACTTTGAAAAAACATGATTTTGTATTTGTACACGTAGAGGCTCCGGATGAGGCCGGTCATAACGGTGATTTACGCGAAAAAATTACGGCGATTGAACGCTTTGATCAATTAGTGGTGGGCCCATTTTTAGAATATTTTAAAGGCAAGAATGATTTCCGGGTTATGGTTTTACCGGATCACGCCACACCGCTGTCTTTAAAAACGCATACTCCCGATGCAATCCCTTTTATTATTTGCGGTAAGGATATTACTGGCGGGGATTTCTCTAATTACAGCGAGAAAGAAGCGCAAAAATCAAAGATTTTCTTCGAACATGGCTACCAATTGATGGATTATTTGATTCAAGGTGCTCCAAAAGGAGAGGCGGATGTCTAAAGGTTTGGTGGTACAAAAATATGGCGGTTCCAGCGTCGCCAACGTTGAACGGATTCAAAAAGTTGCGCAAAGAGTGGTAAGCTACAGTAAAAAGGGCTACGATTTAGTCGTGGTGGTTTCCGCTCTTGGCGATACAACCGATGAATTAATTGAATTGGCCGATAAAATCAATTCTTCTCCGTCTGAACGGGAGATGGATATGCTGTTATCGACCGGTGAGCAGATATCCGTGGCGCTTCTGGCAATGGCGATCCATAAGCTTGGTGCGGAAGCTATTTCATTTACCGGTTTACAGGTCGGGATCATTACCGACTGCAGCCATACCCGGGCCAGAATTATCAAAATCAATGCCGACAAGATTAAAGAAGAATTAAAAAAAGGCAGGATTGTGATTGTCGCGGGGTTTCAGGGGGTGACCTTAAACCAGGATATCACCACCCTTGGCCGGGGCGGTTCAGACCTAACCGCGGTAGCTTTGGCGAAGGAATTGACTGCTGATTCCTGCGAGATTTATACGGATGTAGAGGGAATTTATACTACCGATCCCAGAATTGAACCTAAAGCCAGGAAAATCACAGCGATTACTTACGATGAGATGCTGGAGATGGCTTCTTTGGGGGCGCAAGTGATGCAGCCTCGCTCGATCGAAGTCGCCAAGAAATTTGACGTACCTTTGCATGTACGTTCTTCATTTAACAATACCAGCGGCACGATGATTATCAAGGAGGTTAAAAAAATGGAAGATGTGCTAGTCAGCGGGATCACTTTAAATAAGAATGAGGCCAAGATCACCCTCTGCGGGGTGCAGGATAAACCGGGGGTGGCGGTAAAATTATTTAAAGATCTGGCTACTTCCGGGGTCAGCGTGGATATGATTGTCCAAAACGTAAGCCATACCCGCTCTACCGATATATCCTTCACAGTGGCTAAAGCCGATTGCCCCAAAGCCGGCAAAATCACCAAAGGGGTCGCCAGAAAGATCGGCGCCGGGGATGTTTTGGTTGATGAAGATATTGCCCGCGTTTCGATTGTCGGGGTGGGAATGAAATCGCATCATGGCGTGGCCGCTAAAATGTTCGGGGTATTGGCGGATAATAAAATTAACATCGAAATGATTTCGACCTCGGACATCAGTATTTCCTGTATTATTAAAAAGAAGGATGCGGAAGTCGCGGTAAAAAAATTACACGCTGATTTCGGTTTAGGCCGCTAAAGGGGTTATTTATGAAAACAGTAAAAATTTACGATACAACATTAAGGGATGGATCGCAAGCCGAAGGTATTTCTTATTCCGTAATGGATAAAGTCCGGATTGCCGAAGAATTGGATAAAGTCGGTATTCATTTTATCGAAGGCGGTTGGCCGGGCTCAAACCCTAAGGACCGGGAGTTCTTTGAGAAAATCAGCCGCACCAGGCTTAAAAACTCGAAAATTGCCGCTTTTAGCATGACCCGCCGGCCGAATATTGCCGCTGATCAGGACAATAATTTATTAGCATTATTAAAATCTAAGGCCCAGGTCATTACGATTGTCGGAAAAACCTGGGATTTCCATGTCACCGAGGTGCTTAAAACTACTTTGGATGAAAATCTAAAGATGATCTTCGAGAGTATAGCCTTTTTGGTAAAAAACGGCTTTACGGTATTTTACGATGCTGAACATTTTTTTGACGCTTACCGGGCTAACCGGGATTATGCTTTGAAAACAATCTCCGCTGCCGAAAGCGCCGGGGCCCAATCAATTTGCCTCTGCGATACCAACGGCGGGACGCTCACCTCCCAAATCAGTATTGTTACTAAAGAACTTCGGGAGAGGGTTAAAGTAGGTTTAGGGATTCATTGTCATAACGATTCCGGTGTAGCGATTGCCAACTCTATTGCGGCAGTTGAGGCAGGAGCCGATATGGTCCAGGGAACGATCAACGGTTATGGCGAACGTTGCGGCAATGCCGATCTGATACCAATTATCGCCAATCTTAAAATCAAGTTGAAAATCGATTGCCTTGCTGACTTTCAGCTTAAACAATTGACTCATTTGTCCCACTTTGTCAGCGAAATCAGCAATATGCGCGCCAAAAACAGATCGG
>JAGVOR010000119.1 GCA_020052635.1 Candidatus Omnitrophota bacterium | reverse complement strand
GGGGTGGTGGGGATTGAAATGTTGCGCGTTCTCAAACAGCGCAATTTTCCCGTCAATAATTTAAGAGTTTTTGCGCGTTCGGCGCGGGATATGGAGGTTGACGGCACTACTTATTCGGTAGAACCGATTACCGCAGATGGTTTTAACGGAGTAGACATCGCTTTGTTTGCCGGTACCGAGGGTGAAAAAGGTGCGGCGGTTACCTATGCCCCGGAGGCGGTAAAAAGAGGGGCGGTAGTTATCGATAATGGCGCGGATTTCCGCATGGACCCGAAGGTCCCGCTGGTTGTCCCTGAGGTTAATGGCGCGGATGTTAAAAGGCATAAAGGAATTATCGCTAACCCTAATTGCTCGACGATCCAGCTGGTCGTAGCGTTAAATCCGCTGCATAAAAAATTCGGGATTAAAAAGATCATTGTTACTACTTTGCAGGCTTCCAGCGGTGCGGGTAAAGGGGCGGTGGAGCAGCTCAAGGAAGAAGTATGCGCAATTGCCGCTTCAGGTTGCAGAAATGTCCAGGTAAATCTGGCTAATAAATCCATGCCGCAGCAATTAGCTTACAATTGTTTTCCGCATATCGGAAGTTTTGTGGAAGGTGATTATACCAACGAAGAATGGAAGCTGGTTAAAGAAACCCACAAAATTATGCATGCTCCTAAAATTAAAATTTCGGCAACCACTGTGCGCGTTCCGGTGAGGACCGGGCACTCTGAATCAGTCTATATTGAAACCGAAAAACCTGTTACCCCTGATGCGGCCAGGAAAATATTATACAAGGCTCCCGGGGTGATACTGATGGATGATCCCAAAAGTAATTTATACCCGATGCCTAAAGACGCCGAAGGCAGGGATGAGACCTTTATCGGCCGCATCCGCCAGGATGCTTTTAATAAAAAAGGCTTATGGCTTTGGGTAGTCGCGGATAATCTGCGTAAGGGTGCTGCCACCAATGCGGTACAGATTGCGGAAGAATTAATTAAATGACACTGCCGAATGTCCGCCATCAAAACGTTGGCGGATTTCGCCGTCAGGCAAAAGATAAAACGCCTCAACGTAATTTCAAACTGCAAATAGAGTATGATGGCACGCACTACCATGGCTGGCAGGTGCAAAACAGTAAAACTGCCAATCTGAATTACCGCAACAGCCAAACCATCCAGCATATTCTCGAGAAACTTCTTAAGCAACTCCTCCAGGAAGATATTAAGTTAACCGTTGCCGGCCGGACTGACGCCGGAGTGCATGCCCTGGCGCAGGTAGCTAATTTTAGAAGCCGCACGCAAATGCCGCTTAACCGCCTGCGTTGGGCACTTAATTGCCTTTTGCCTGAAGATATCAAGGTCACTCTGGTTAAGCATGTCCCGCCGGATTTTAACAGCCGTTTCTGCGCCAAATCCAAACTTTACCGCTATACGATCTTAAACCGTAAATATTCATCACCCCTGCTTGCGCGCCGGGTCTATTTTTTCCACCATCCTTTAGATGTTGGGTTAATGCGTAAGGAGGCCAGGGTGCTTTTAGGCCGGCATAATTTTACTGCATTTGCGGCCACGGAAAAACCGCGCCAGCGTAATCCCATGCGGAGGATAAAAAAGATCAGCATCCTTCAGGATAAGTATCTTTTATATATCGATATTCAGGCGGATAGTTTTTTATATAATATGGTCAGGAATATCGCCGGCACACTTCTGGAAATCGGGCGCGGCAGGTTTCCTGCCGGGAGCATGGCAAAGATCTTACGGAGCCGCAATCGTAAGCTGGCCGGTCCGGCACTGCCGGCTAAAGGGCTTTGTCTCTTAAAGGTTGAATATTAAATGCTGCGCAAAGGCTATTTTAAAAATACTGATCCCTGGGACTTGTATGCCAGGCTGATTTTATTGAGCTTAGCGGTTTTACAAATCAGCCGCTGGCCGAGCCTGCCGCAGTTCTTAGATATTTATTACCACCTGCAGGTGGCCTGGGGTTTTATTCAGGCGGGCGGCTACAGCGCCTGGGACTTTTGGGAGTATGCCCCGTTTGGCCGGGTGCATCTTTATCCGCCGTTATTCCATTTTCTTTTAGCCGGTTTGATAAAAGCAGGATTTAACCTTGTGCTTTTGGCTAAGTTTTTCGAATCCGTCACTCCGGTCCTGTTTTTATTGGTGCTCTGGAATTTTATCCGCAAGAATTACAGCCGTCAACTGGGTTTTTTTACGGTGATTGCTTTAGGTTCTTCTTTTACTTTCCATATTTCGCTGGCTAACCATGTCCCGTCTTCCTTAGCCTTAATCCTGGGTTTTCTTTCTTTCGGCGAATTTTTTAAAAAACGGTATTTACGCGCGGTCATCCTGCTGGTTTTGTGTTTTTATACCCACAATACCGTACCCTGGTTTTTTGCACTGAGCTATATTTTTTACGCGGTATTAGAGCAATCCGTTCGGCCCGCTGCGGTAAAGACGGTGATGTATGCAATACTTTTGGCTTTACCGATACTGATCGTGCAACTTTTGAATCTGCGGTTTATCCATTTAGTGGGTAACAGTATGCTGGAGAAGTTTCATTTACAGATTAAGGTATTTGATTGCATGCTTGCGGGTTTTGGCTTATTTTTGGCTTCAAGATCGATTTACCAATATAAGTTTTTTATCGGCTTATTTTTAAGCAGCTTTATTTTCTTGCCCTATCCGGCGCGCTTCTTATCGGCGGAAGGGTATATTCCGGTAGTTTTATTTTCGGCCCTGGCCCTGCAATTTATTTGGCAGAGATTAACCGCTGGCGGTTGGAGTTTAAAGAAATTACTGGCCCCAGGATTGATTATCTGCGTTTTCTTTATTTCTCCTGTTTTGTTCGTGGATAAGCCATCCGGCGCGGAAAAAATCCGGTATCGGCTTGAGCTTAGTGATGCCGTTTTTACCGGCTTATGCCAGGGCAGGGGGGATTCTGTTTGGTACCCCTGGGCGTATCTTCCCGCGGCCGGAATCATAAGCGCAAATTCCAACAGCCAGGATATTGTTTATTCGGAACTGGATGTTGCCGGGCTCATCTTAAGCAGTCTGGCGCAAAGGGCTAGCGCCAATGGTTTGCTGCCGGAAACCAGGCCGGATAGGCAAGCGGATGCATTTGCGCATTCCGATATAATTGTCCTGCCCCAAGATTTAGAGGAAGAATTTATCAGCGGTATCAGTAATAAGTATAATTTGATTAAAGTCGGACAGACCGAATATTTCTCGGTATTCAGAAATCCTGCTCCGGTTTTACGGTTAAAGATAGCTAAAGCCGCCATCGATTTTTGGGTAATTACCGCAATTATCCTGCTGTTGGCCGGTTTATTCTGGAACAGTCAGCTGCTCAGCCTGTTTTTGTCTTTAAGGCATAAATTTCGGGGATAATTCTAAGCCGCGGGAAGGGTAAATTTTATTAAAAAATTATTTGACTTTACTTATTAATCTGTTATACTTATCACTTCGTGACCATCCTGGTTTTAGGATGGTCAGGTTGGTCGCAAAATCAGGAAGAAAGTGAGTTTTCTCAGGAATGAAAAGGACCTATACAGCCAAAGCTGAAGATATTAAGAGAAAGTGGTATATCGTTGACGCCAAGGGCCAGATACTCGGCCGCCTGGCGGCGCAAGTTGCTACGATCCTAAGAGGTAAGCATAAGCCGATATATACTCCGCATCTGGATACCGGAGACGGGGTCATTGTGATTAATGCCAGCCAGATTAAGGTTACCGGCCGTAAGCTTAAGCAAAAGGTTTACCGTAAGTATTCCGGTTATCCCGGCGGTTTACATGAAACCAAATTGGAAGTATTATTGGCTAAGAAGCCGGCTACGGTAATCCATTTGGCGGTTGAAAGAATGCTGCCGATCAACCCTTTAGGGCGGGATCTGATCAAGAAATTAAAAGTTTATGCCGATGATAAACACGGTTTAACCGGCCTCAAGCCGATTGTTTTGGAGGTTAAGAAGTAAAATGGGTGAATTAACTAAATATACAGCGTTGGGCAGACGTAAAGAGTCTACCGCCAGGGTGCGGATGGAAGCCGGTAATGGCCAGATTGTAATCAATGGCCGGCCGTTTGAGAAGTATTTTTTACGCGAGACCGACCGGATTATTGTTTTACAGCCTTTAGCGCTTACCGAAACGGCGGGTAAATACAATATTGCCGCTAATCTTACCGGCGGCGGATTGACCGGCCAGGCCGGCGCTTTGCGTTTAGGCATTTCCCGGGCCCTGTTAATTGCGGATGAAAATTTTAAAGAAATCTTCCGTAAAAACGGATATTTAAGCCGTGATTCCAGGATGAAAGAGCGCAAGAAATACGGGCAAAAAGGAGCGCGTAAACGCTTCCAGTGGACGAAGAGGTAGAAATCAGAATGTAGAATGTAGAATATAGAATTTAGCAAAGATTCAACCAAATCCCGCTGGATAAAAGCGGGATTTTTTTTCGACGGAGAGTTTTTTGTCTCCGTCGAGAAAAACCTTGACGGAAATCTAAATTTATTCTATGATAAATAAATCTTAATCAGCCCAGTCAGGAGGTTCTTATGTTGATTAATGTGGGGATTATCGGGGCACCCGGCCATACCGGAGAGGTATTGATCGAATTACTGCTTAATCATCCCAATGTCAGAATCTGCCACCTCTATAACAGCGGCAAAAGCTCAGCTGGATCGCCGGTCATTTCGGATATTTTCCCTAAGTTTAAAAAACGCCTGGATTTAACCTGTAAAGCAGCGGATTTTACGCAAATTAAAAAAGATTGCGATTTAATTTTTTTGGCCCTGCCGCATACCGTCTCCATGCAATTCGTTCCTAAGTTACTAAGTTTAGGGAAGAAGGTGATTGATTTAAGCGCGGATTACCGGTTTAAGAACATTTTAACTTACGAAAAGTTCTATAAAATTAAGCATCAGGACAAAGTGAATCTGAAGCAGGCGGTTTACGGCCTGCCTGAATTAAACCGGCAAAAGATCAAAACGGCAAAGCTTTTGGCTAATCCGGGCTGCTATCCGACTTGCGCAATCCTTTCGCTGGCTCCGCTGTTGGCGCTGGATTTAGTACAAACCGATTCCATCATTATCGATGCTAAGAGCGGGGTAAGCGGTGCCGGAAAGAAATTAGAAAAGGAATACTTATTTTCGGAAATCGACGGTGATTTTCGGGCTTATAAAGTTAATCAGCACCAGCATGCCCCGGAAATCGACCAGCAGCTTTCTAAGCTTGGCGGTAAAAAAATTTCGGTGACTTTTGTGCCGCATCTTTTACCGATTGAGCGGGGGATCCTGGAGACGATCTACTTGAAAAGAAATCCCGCAGCGACGTTGAAAGCCAGAAATTTAGTTGAATTATATAAAAAGTTTTATAAGGGTGAGCCTTTCATCCGGATTAAGCCGGAAGGCGTTTTCCCCAGGATTAAGGATGTGGCAAAGAGCAACTTTTGCGATATC
>JAGVOR010000073.1 GCA_020052635.1 Candidatus Omnitrophota bacterium | reverse complement strand
CAAAAACCAGCTGATTTCGCTAAATTTATCTTCATCGGTAACTCCCGTTTAGTAATATTTTAAATACGGTCTTAAGTTTTGCTAAATTGCTGATTCCGGCCCTTTTCCTAAAAACGTCAAAATTGTTTTTTTCGATCGCCTTTAAGATTTGGCGGTAGTTTTCGGCCATCGCTAAAATTACTAACCTGGTTCGGGGGCAACTGATTAGTTTGATGCCGGGCAGGCATTCATCGTAAAACTGCTGGGCACGTTTAATCTGAAAACGCATCAGGTCCCTAAAATTTTCGTTATTCTTTCCTGAAAATAATTGCTGTTCAGTGATTTTAAAATTTTTAAGCTCATCTTGCGGCAGATAAATTCTGTTGCGGCCCAGATCCTCTTTGATATCGCGTAAGATGTTCGTTAATTGCATTGCTACCCCGAGTTTTACCGCATAACCGGATGCCGCTTCATCAACCGGGCCGAAAACTTTCAGCATCATTAAACCGACGACGCCGGCGGCCCGGTAACAATATTCATAAAGTGCGTTAAAGTCAGCGAAACGTTTTTGTGCTAGATCCATCCGCATGCCTTCCAATAAACGGAGGAAATATTCTTGGGGGATGCGGTAAGTATTTACCGTATACCGGAAGGCTGCCAAAAGCGGTTCATTGATTGACTCTTGAGTATAAGCCTGGGATATTTTCTGTTGGAGTTTTCCTAAGCTGTCCTCTGGGGGCAAGCCGGTCAGATCATCTACCGCTGCATCGCTTAAACGGCAAAGGGCATAGATAGAGTAGCTGGCATATTTTTTAGCGGGAGGCAAAAAAAACGAAGCCAAATAGAAGGTTTTGGCGAATTTTTTCGTGATTGTTTTAGCTTCTCGGAATCCCGCTTGTAATTGACGATTATGCATAGGACTATTCTACAATTAAATGATCCAAAATCCAAGCACCTTATAGGGTTTATCCGGAGCGCAGTCACGGTAAGCGCAGGTGATTTTTGACCGGTGGGGGAAAATAACCCGGGTTTGATTGAAGCGGCCTGGGGCAAAGCGCAGGCATTCCGCCGCAGGCATCAAACTCAGGAGGCGCAGGATTTATTGAATCAAGTGATTGAAACCGATCCGCAATTTGCTCCCGCGCTTAACAGTTTAGATTATATAAAATACTTTCAGGCTGATTATAAGGGGGCGATTAATCTGGTTTTAAAAGTAATCGCACAAGGCAAGGATCAGGTGGATTTAAGTAACTATGTGCGGGCGCTTGCGATGTATGCCGGCGCAAAAGGGATGCTGGCGCATTACGGAGGGGTATTATCTAAAGCCATCGACGGTTTAGCGGTTAAAACCAATCTGGATAAGGCCCAGAAATTGCAGCCGGATTCTCCGGCAGTTTTATTCGGGCTGGGCAGTTATTATCTTTTAGCGCCGTCGATCGCCGGAGGGGACAGGGTTAAGGCAGCAAACTATCTTAAGCAGGCAGTTAAAGTTGATCCTCTTTTTGCCGATGTTTATGTGCGCCTGGGGCAGTTAGCTAAACTGCAAGGTAATCAAAAAGAGTATGAAGCTTATCTTGAGCAAGCCTTAGAAATTGATCCGCAGAATGAATTAGCCCTGGATGTCAAAAGCCGCCGTTGCAAATTTATTTGTCCTTAACTTATAAAATTAATCAGGTTTTTAGGATGTTTTGCGCAAAGCTGTCTAGGGCCTGTTTATGTTTTTGATCAAGCCTTAGATTATGCAATAAGTTTTGCGCTTGGAGAGAGAGTTGTCTGATCTGGTTTTGGGCAAAGGCGAGCGAGCCAGTTGAGACAATCATTGAGCGTATTTTACGCAATTGGGCCGGGTGGGCGATTTTATTATCCATGATTTTTTTGATCAGCAGGCGCTCTTGTGCTTGAGAGCGCTTAAAGGCATACCAAACTAGAATGGTTCTTTTAGCTTCTTTAATATCGGTAAGATTGGATTTTCCGGTTTCTTTAACTTCTCCGAATGTCCCGATAATGTCGTCCTTGATTTGAAAGGCCCGGCCTAAGAGCATGCCGTAGGCGTGCAGTTTTTTTATCTGCTGCCGGTTTGCCCCGGCTAAAGTCGCCCCCATGGTTAACGGCGAGGCAAAAGTATAATTTGCCGTTTTGTAATCATAAATCTTATAGATATCGTTTAGGGTTACTTTTTCAATCGGCTTGGCGCCCAGTAGCAGCTCAATGAATTCTCCGCTTCCGGTATAGAGCGCCGCCAAAAACAGCTTTTTTAAAGCCTGTTCTTTAAGCGTTAAATCTCCCCGCACAGCCAAAAAGGCATCCAGGGCCATCGCGTACATTACATCTCCCGCCACGATCGCCAGGTCCTCGCCGTCAAATTTAATCTTTTTGTTTTTACCCAGGGCGTTTTTGAGCAGGGTATGCATGGCCGGTTTTCCCCGGCGTTTATCGCTTTTATCGATGATATCATCGTGCACCAGCATAAAATCATGCAATAATTCTAAAGAAAGGGCGCTGCGGTAAAGGCCCTGGGGAACGCGCTTGTCGCGGGAAAAACCTAAATAGCCGATACAGAAAAGAATCGGCCGTATCCTTTTGCCATCTCGGCAGATAAACTCTTTGATATTGTTAAAAAGGAGCGGGGAAAGCCGGTTGAGGGCGTAAAGCTTATTGATCGAGCCGATATACCGGAAGAGCTCTTTTTCGACTTGTTTTTTTATTTGCAAAAACATAATTTATGTTAACATATAATAAAGAATTAAGCAAACATTTTGCCGGTTGAAAAAAATGAAAAAAATTATTATTATCGGCGCTGGTTTTGCCGGGCTAACTGCTGTGCGGAAATTAGCCCAGGCCAACTTAAAGGCGGAAATTACCATTTTTGACCGCAAGGCAGAGTTTAATTTTCTGCCTTTATTGCCGGATTGCATCGGCAGGAAAATTAATCCGCAGCTTTTGGTTTATGCGCTGGTAGACTTCTGCCGCAGGCTTAAGGTTAAATTCATTCAGCAGGAGGTTACAGCTTTGGATTTGGCTAACCGGCAAGTGGTGGCAGGCGCTGATGCTTACAATTATGATTATTTGTTGGTATCGAGCGGTAGTCAGCCGAACTTTTTTTCTAATGCCGCTGCCCAAAACTACGGTTTGCCGTTGAATAACGTAGCGGATATCAAAAAGATAATCTTACGCTTGAAAGAGGATGATCCAGAAAACCTGGTGATTTGCGGGGCCGGATATACGGGGGTGGAGACGGCGACTAACCTGGCCAGGTTAGTCAAACAGCAGGGCTTAACTAAAAAGATCATCATGGTCGAGCGGCTCCCGGCGGTATTGGGTATGCTGCCCGGCTGGATGAGGGATTATACGTTGAAGAACCTGGCGGCATCGCAAAT
>JAGVOR010000114.1 GCA_020052635.1 Candidatus Omnitrophota bacterium | reverse complement strand
CGTGCCGATCACAATATCCAGGCTGCCCTGGGCCAGGCTTTTAACAATCTGGTTCTGCTGGGACTTGCTTTTAAAACGGGAAAGCATATCAATATTCACCGGGAAGCTGCTGAGGCGGTCGGTAAAATTCTTATAATGCTGTTCAGCTAAGATCGTTGTCGGCACAAGATAGGCAACCTGCTTATTATCCATCACCGCCTTAAAAGCCGCCCGCATCGCTACTTCTGTTTTGCCGTAGCCTACGTCTCCGCAAAGCAGGCGATCCATCGGCTTGGGCGACTCCATATCCGACTTGACTTCGGCACACGCCTTTACCTGGCCGGCAGTCTCAAGGTACGGAAAAGTTTTTTCAAAATCCGCCTGCCAGGCAGTATCCGGTGAAAACTTAAAACCGCAACCGGCTAAACGCAGCGCCTGTAAACTCAATAGCTCCCAAGCTAACTTTTGAATACCTTTGCGGGTTCTCTCCTTAACCCTCTGCCACTCCCGGCTTCCTAAACGGTAAAGTTTCGGCTTGCGCGCCGCAAAAGCAATATATTTTTGCACCAAATGCATAGCTTGCGCCGGCACATAAAGTTTTTCATTCTGGTCATATTCAATAACTAAATGGTCTTTGGATAACCCTTTAATATTAACCTTCTGCATTCCCCGGAATCTGCCGATGCCATGCTGGTTGTGGACCACAAAATCGCCGGGCTCTAAATCTAAAAAGTTTTTAAGCGGAAATTCTTCAGAAAATGCTTTGCCTCGGGAAACAGAAGGATTTTTAAAGGGCAGGATAATCGCGATATTATGCGGCCAAAGAGGCTGACCATTAGCCAGGTCAAAAGCCTTAATCGAGTGAATTCGCTCATGCTCAAATTCAATCCGGATGGGTAATTCAAATGAGTAAGGGAAAATATCGATAATCCCGCCGCGGCAGGAAAAATCGCCTTCCGCCGCCACCGCGCTCTGCCGGCAATAGCCAAAACTGGTTAAATCCGCAGCTAAGCTTTCTAAGCCAATTTCCTGATCAATATATAATTTAAGGGATTTAAATAACATATTAAAAAAATGGGGTCAGATTTATTTTTCGTTAACTTAACGGTAGAAAAATAAATCTGACCCCATTTTACATTTCTACTTCATTTAGCGTCCTTTTATTTAGCTCCTTTGCCGCTCCAAGCCAGAACCAGCGGAGAAGCAATAAAAATCGTGGAATATACACCGGAGATAAACCCCACGAACAGGGCAAAAGAAAAATTATTCAGCACTGCGCCGCCGTAAAACAAGAAAGACAGAACCACCAGCAACGTAACCCCGGAAGTAAGCATGGTCCGGCCAAGGGTTTGATTAACACTTAAATTGATCAGCTCCTTTAAAGAAAGTTTCCGGTAAAGCCGGGCATTTTCCCGCACCCGATCGTAAATCACAATCGTGTCATTAATTGAATAGCCGGCAATAGTCAAAAAGGCAGTAATGCTTAAAAGATCGATTTGCCGGTTGGTCACCACTAAAAATCCCAATGCCACCAGTACATCGTGAATAAGCGCAATTATGCCGGCAATGGCAAAGTTTAAGTGCTTAAACCGGAAGCCCACGTAGATCAAAATCCCCGCCAATGACCAGGCCAAAGCCAGTATCGCTTTGGTTTTAAGATGGCGACCCGCCACCGGACCCACGCGTTCAATTCTTAATACCTGGATATCCTGTTCTGGGAAAGAAGTTTTCAGCTTATCCGTCAATACCTGATTTTTATCCTCGGCAGTCCTGATTAAAATTACCCGGGGATTATCTTTAAACTGCTGGATACTGGCATCTGCCAGGTTTATATCTTTTAAAACTTGGCGGACCTCATCCATCGCCACAGGATGCTTAAAGGCATATTCCTGAAGCTGGCCACCTGCAAAATCAATCCCGTAAGCTGCCGGCCCCTGCTTAAAATAAGAAAAAAGCCCTACCCCGATTACAATGATGGAAATGGCGTAAAAGATTTTCCGCTTACCGATAAAATCAAGCTTGGTTTCTCCGATTATTTTAAGCATGGGTAAAGATTTCTTAATCCAGCCCAAATTAAGCAGTACCTCAAAAATTACCCGGGTCACAACGATGGCGGTAAACATGCTGGCGATTAAACCGATCGTTAAGGTAACGGCGAAGCCGCGGATCGGACCGGTACCGAACTGGAACAATAAAAATGCCGCGATCAAAGTAGTAAGGTTAGAATCAAAGATCGCAGTAAAGGCCCGGCTATAACCATTACCGATTGCCTGGCGCAAGTTTCTTCCGGCAGACAGTTCCTCCCGGATCCTTTCGTTAATTAAAACATTGGCATCAACCGCCATACCTAAAGATAAAGCAATACCGGCGATACCCGGCAAAGTTAAAGTCGCTGAAATCCCGGGAAAGAGTACCGGCAATAATCCTAAGCCGCCCAGGATAACTATGAGATTCAGAAAAAGCGCAATATCGCTGACTAATCCTGCTAAAAGATAATATAAGGCCATAAAAATAAACACTGAGATACAGCCTACCAGGGCAGCCTTAACCCCTTTATTTATCGAATCCTGGCCTAAAAGCGGGCCGACCGTTCTTTCCTCTTCGATATGCATCGGAGCAGGCAAAGCGCCAATCCTCAAAATCAGCGCTAAATCCGCTGCCGTTTCCGCGTCAAATCTGCCGGTGATTACGGCTTCACCTGAAGGAATCGCTTCCCTGATCCTGGGCGCAGATTGTACTTTTCCGTCTAAAACGATTGCCAGGCGCTTTCCGACGTTGGCCGCGGTTACCTCTGCGAATTTCTTGGCGCCCGCAGCATTAAACTGCAAAGCGACGATCGGTTCATTAAACTGGCTTTGATCAAAACGCACCATGGCATTGGTTAAAGCATCCCCTACCAAGACTGCCTGCTTTTCAACAAGCAAGGGCTCGTTTTCATCCAAAGTATATTTTAATTCAAAACCTTCGGGGACCACCCCATCAAGCGCCTCTTTAAGTTTTTGGTTATCACTGGCCACAACCTTAAATTCCAACATTGCGGTTTTACCGATTAAATCAATTGCTCTTTCCCGGTCAGTAACCCCCGGCAGCTGCACCACAATCTCATCTT
>JAGVOR010000026.1 GCA_020052635.1 Candidatus Omnitrophota bacterium | reverse complement strand
TCCAATATCTGGGGGCTGACTAAACTGGGCGCCAAAGTAACCGTTTGCGCACCCGAGATGCTTTTGCCGGCCGGGATTGAATTGATGGGAGCCAAAACTTCCTGTAATCTTGATGAAATTTTGCAAAATGCGGATGCGGTAAATGTTTTAAGGATGCAATTCGAGCGGGACGAAAATGCCGCCTTCCCTTCCCACCTGGATTATTTCAAAAAATTCGGAATTACGGAGGAAAGATTAGCCCGGGCGAAAAAGGATATCGTCGTAATGCATCCGGGGCCGATTAACCGCGGGATTGAGATGTCCAGTGGCGTAGCCGACGGCGCAAATTCGGTTATTTTAGAGCAGGTTACCAACGGTATTGCGGTAAGAATGGCGGTGTTATTTTTAGTCAGCCAGGCCAGGGAAGGTAAGTCATGAGCCCCGCACTTTCGGCAAGCATGTGCGGACGGTTCGTCAACAAGGAAGAAGGTGCGGGGTGAGTATTTTGATTAAAAACGGCAGGGTAGTGGATCCGGCCAATCAAATCGATAAAGTCGCGGATGTCTTGGTAGAGAACGGAAAGATAGCCAAGGTTGCCGTTAATTTGAAGGACCAGGCAGAGACCGTTATCGATGCCTCCGGAAAAATCGTGGCCCCCGGCCTGGTAGATATGCATGTGCATTTGCGTGAACCCGGACGGGAGGACAAGGAAACGGTTTGTAGCGGCACGGCCGCGGCGGCCAAAGGAGGGATTACTACGGTTTTAGCGATGCCCAATACTACCCCGGCGATGGATTCACCAGAACACCTGGTTTTACTGCAGGGAATTATCAAGCGCGACGCCCGGGTTAAAGTATTGGCCTGCGGGGCGATTACTAAAAGCCGGTTGGGAGAAGAATTAACCGATATCGCTGCGCTTAAAAATAACGGCGCAGTTGCTCTTTCAGATGACGGCGCATCTGTTGATAACGATGCCTTAATGCTGGAAGCCTTCCGGCAGGCCAAGGCAGCCGGCCTTTTAACTATTTGTCACTGTGAAGATAAAAAGCTTTCCGGCAAAGGGGTGATCAATTTAGGGTTTAATTCCACCCGCCTTGGATTGCGCGGCATTTCTAAGGAGTCGGAATATGCCCGCGTCAAACGGGATATTATGCTGGCGCAGGAAGTGGGCGCCCGGGTGCATATTGCGCATGTCAGCTGCAGAGAATCGGTGGAGACTATCGCGCAGGCTAAACAGCAAGGGGTGCAGGTTACCTGTGAAACCGCCCCGCATTATTTTGCCTTGACTGAAGATGAGATTGTCGATTATGATACGAACATGAAAATCAACCCGCCCTTAAGAACCCGCCAGGATGTCGAGGCGATTAAACGCGGGTTAAAAGAGGGCGTGATTGATGCGATCGCCTCGGACCATGCCCCGCATACGGAAAACGAAAAGGATATTGAGTTTGAGCGCGCCGAGTTTGGCAAAATCGGACTGGAATCCGATCTGGTTATCAGTATTATGGAATTAGTCGAGAAGAATATATTGGATTGGCCGGGCTTGATTAAAGTAATGGCCTTAAATCCTGCGCGGATCCTGGGGGTTGACCAAGGTACTTTAAGCCCCGGCAAGAGCGCGGATTTAATTATTGTGGATCCCATTAAAGAGTTTGTACTGGAAAAAAGCAAGATCCTCTCTAAATCCAAAAATTCGCCTTTTATCGGCAGGAAAGTAAAAGGCCGGGTGGAATATACGTTGTATGAAGGCAAAATAGTTTATCAAAGCTAAAAAGATGGAATTTATCGCCGACTTTCACATTCATTCCAAGTATTCGCGGGCGACCAGCCGGGAGATGGATATTAAGCATTTAGCGCAATGGGCCAAGCTGAAAGGGATTACCCTGATGGGGACGGGAGACTTTACCCATCATTTGTGGCTGGAGGAGCTCAAGCATTCTTTAGAAGATTGCGGCAACGGGTTATTTAAATACGCCGGTATTTATTTTATGTTGACCGCCGAAATCAGCAGTATTTATTCTAAGGGCAACCGCGGATATCGCATTCATAATTTGATTTTTGCCCCTTCATTTGCGGCGGCGGATAAGATTAACCAGGCATTATTGAACCGGGGGGCGAATTTGTCCAGCGACGGCCGTCCGATCGTGGGGATCCCGGCGGCGGAGCTGGCTAGAATAGTGTTTGATATCGATGAAAAATGTATGGTTATTCCGGGGCATATCTGGACTCCATGGTTTAGCTTATTTGGGTCGATGTCCGGGTTTGATAAAATCGAGGATTGTTTTGAAGATCAGAGCTCCAAAATATTTGCTTTAGAAACCGGGCTCTCCAGTGATCCGGCGATGAACTGGAGATTAAGCGCTTTGGACAGATTTACTTTGATCTCTAACAGCGATTCGCATTCACCGCAAAAAATCGGCCGGGAGGCAAATGTTTTTAACTGCGAACTGGATTATGATACTATCCGGCAGGTATTAAGAACTAAAGACCGGAGTAAATTTTTGTATACGATTGAATTTTTTCCCGAGGAGGGTAAATACCATTTTGACGGCCACCGGCTCTGCGGTGTTCGCTTAAGCCCCCAGGAGACGGCTAAACAGGCAGGCAGATGCCCCAAGTGCGGTAAATCCGTAACCGTGGGTGTATTAAGCCGGGTAGAGAAATTGGCGGACCGTCCGGAAGGGTTTAAACCTGCCAACGCTATTCCTTATAAAAACCTGATTCCTTTCGATGAAATCATTGCTTCGGCCAAAGGTTTGGCTAAAGCAGCGGTGAGCGTGGAGAGGGATTACCAGCTATATTTATCTAAATTCGGCACCGAGTTTGATATTTTACTGAAAGCCTCTCCCGAAGAACTAAATAAGAACCTGCCTCCCAAAGTAGCGGCAGGGGTTTTATTGGCCCGGCAAGGAAAAGTTAATATTATTCCCGGCTATGATGGCGAGTATGGTACAGTTTCAGTATTTGCAGAATCTCAAGCGGTAAAAAGTGAAGAGCAGTTAAAATTATTTTGAAGCGATCTCTCTACCCTTCGATAAATTCGGGGTAGGGGATTGGGTTAAATTAAATGCCCCTGTAGCGCAATGGATAGCGCATTAGCCTCCGGAGCTAATGGTACAGGTTCGACTCCTGTCAGGGGCAAATAAATAAAACTACCAAGGTTAAGTCGAACCAACACACCCAGCGCTTAGAGGTATTGCGCTGGTGCGGCCTTTTGGCCGAGGGGCGGGAAAAATTTTGAAGCTAGCAAAAAGTGGTATACATTAACATAAAATAGACTAAAAATATAGCATATGTGGAGAAGTTACCCCAAAATTGTTGCATTTTATTGATAAAAGTGGAGTAACAAAACACTTCAATAGGAGCTTTAGCTTATGAAAGCAGTATTATTCTTAGAGGACGGAAAAAGTTTTGCCGGGCAGAGTGATGTTAATACAGAGTGTATGGGTGAGGTAATTATTAATACCGCGGTAGTCGGTTATCAGGAGATGCTGACTGATCCGGCCAACGCCGGGAAAATTTTGGTATTTACCTACCCTTTAATCGGGAACTATGGATGCGCTCTAAAATTCAATGAATCGGCCAAGGTTTGGGTTGCTGCTGCAGTGATGAAAGAAAAAAGCCGCCTGTATTCCAATTGGCAGGCGAATACCAGCCTGGATGATTTTCTTAAAAACCATAAAAGGGCGGCAATTTATAATCTGGATACCCGCACTTTAACCGTGCATTTACGGGAAAAGGGGCCGTTGTTGGGGGTTATTTCTACCGTGGAGTTTGACCCTAAGAAGCTCCAGGAAAAAATTAATAGGTATAAACAGCAGCCAGCCGCTAGCCTATTAACCGAAGTTTCGGTGACTAAGCCGCGCACCCAAGGAAGCTTGCGGGTGAAGAAAATTGCGGTTTTAGATCTAGGTGTAACTGCCAGCCTGCTTGGGCAGCTGGAGGGATTGGGATTTTCGCTGAAGATTTTTCCCGGCCACGCAAATCATAAGCAAATCTTAAGCGTAAAACCCCAAGGTTTGATTATTACCAGCGGGCCGGAGAATGACTGCGACCTGGAAGCGGTTGTGCAGAATATAAAACCCCTGATCGGCAAGATGCCCATTTTAGGGATTGCCACGGGTTGCCAGGTTTTAGCCAGCGCTTTAGGAGCGCGTTTGAGCCGTTTAAAGCTTGGCCATCGGGGAGTCAATTATCCCATTGCCCGGCCAGGGACGTTTAAAGGGGAGATTACGACGCAGAATCATGGCTATGTGATTGACAATAATTCTTTACGTAAACTTAAAGGAATCAAAGTCACTGCTTATAATTTAAACGACCATACGATCGAGGAGATTGAAAGCAAGAAGCTGAAACTGATCGGGGTGCAATACAATCTGCCCAGCCCCGGGTTGCAGGAGGCCAATGCTATTTTAATAAAGTTCAGCAAACTATTGGGGAATTAAAATGCCTAGACGCAAAGATTTTAAAAAAGTTTTAATGATTGGTTCTGGTCCGATCGTGATCGGCCAGGCCTGTGAATTTGATTATTCCGGCAGCCAGGCCTGTAAGGCCTTGCGGGAGGAAGGTTATTTTACGATCCTGGTCAACTCTAATCCTGCCACGATTATGACGGATCCCGGCATGGCGGATGTGACTTATATCGAACCGCTGAATGTTGAAATTTTAACTAAAATCATCGCTAAGGAACGGC
>JAGVOR010000129.1 GCA_020052635.1 Candidatus Omnitrophota bacterium | reverse complement strand
TTTTTATTAAAACCCGCCCGCACTAAAGGAGACTTAATTTTAAGCTGGTGTTTAGCGATACTCCCGGGCCGGAAATCATCTCGGTCCGAAAGGCTGCTAGCCTCCGCTACCGCCGCTAACCGATGACGCTTTGCCAAAGAGATTAATCTAGTAAAGAGCTCCTGCTTACAAAAATAACAACGTTTAATCGGATTATCGCGAAAATTTTTATTACTCAGTTCGGCGGTGCGGATAACTTTATGCCTTACCCCGATCTGCCTGGCCAGTTTCTTTGCCGCCGCCAGTTCGCTTTGGGGATAAGTTTGCGAAACGGCGGTGACCGCTAAAATTTTAGCGGCAGGCAGCGTAAGCGCGCAAATTTTAAGCAGAAAAGCGCTGTCCTGGCCGCCTGAAAAGGCGATTAAAACCGAACGGTATCCGCGGATGATATGTTTAAGGCGGTTAAGCTTATCTGACAGCAACATTAAGGAATCTCTGCTATAAGGCAATAACTTCTTTGATCTCCGGAACATCTTGCCTTAAGATTTTTTCGATCCCGTTCTTTAAGGTCATCGAGCTCATCGGGCAGCAGCCGCAGCTGCCTTTCAACTTCAACTTCACGATTCCGTCCGCGGTAACCTCCACTAATTCCACATTTCCGCCATCTGCCATTAACATCGGCCTGACCTTATCCAGCGCTTTTTCGATTCTTTCTCTCATGTTTATTCCTCTCCGCCCAGAAGGGCTAGCCCCTTGGCCTATCGGATAGGCCAAGTGTCACCCTCACCGGGTGAACCGGCGCATAGGCCACAAGGCCACACCGACGTAATTCCGATTAACGTCGGGTGATTCCGCATAAACGCCGGGCGCAGTCAATCACTGCGTAATACCAAACTATTATCTTTATTTTACCATAAATCCCTAATCGCTAAAATTATTTCTTGATAAATAATGAAATGCGCTTAAGAGGGCTTTAGAGCCTTCTCCGGCGGCAATAATGATCTGCTTCTCCGGCACATCCGTCACATCCCCGGCAGCAAAAACACCTTCGATATTTGTCCGGTTGCGCGCATCGACGATAATTTCGTTTTGGGAATTTTTATTGACCCCTTTAGCAAAACCGGAGTTAGGCACCAGACCGATCTCCACAAATACTCCTGCCACCGCCAACTCCTCCTGCTGATTGCGGTTTTTGATTTTAATCCGGTTAACAAATTTATCCCCTAAGACCGCGGTGACTAAAGTATTATTAAAAATTGTCGTGTTGGTGGCCTGCACGATCTTATCTTGCATCACCGCATCCCCGGTTAAAGCGGCAGTGTTATTGATAACATAAACCTGCTTGGCAATCTTCATCAACTGCAGGGCCGCGTCCAAAGCAGAGTTACCTCCGCCGACGACCGCTACGACTTTGCCGGCAAATAGCGGGCCATCGCAAGTGGCACAATAAGTTAAGCCACGATTTTTGAATTCCTTCTCCCCCTCCACCATCAGCTCTCTGGATTTTTTCCCGCTGGCGATAATAACGCTATGGGCCTGATAATCGCTGCGGCTGGTTTTAACCCGGATGAGCGAATCGGTTTTTTCCAGGGCGAGAACCTCTTCATTTTCTTTAAGCGGCGTCTTGAATTTATGCAAATGCTCCTCAAATTTTTGCGCCAGCTCCGGGCCGCTGATAAACTGGTATCCCGTATAATTTTCTACTTCGCCGCTCCAGGCGGTTTGTCCGCCGACGTCTATACTAATGACTAAAAAATCCAGCTGTTTTCTAGCTGCATAAACACTGGCGGTAATCCCGGCCGGACCGGCTCCGATAATAATTAAATCGTAAATCTTCATCATAAGCTGCCGCCGCAAATAAAATTATGCTAATCCTAAGGCTGATTTGACTCTTTCTTTGTCAAAGCCGACAATAATTTCCCCGTCGATATCCAGAACCGGAACCCCCATCTGCCCGGTTTTAGCCATCATCTCATCAGCTGCCAGCTGATCGCCGGAAACATCCAGGTTTTGAAATTCGATGTTGTTCTCTTTTAAAAATTGTTTGGCGCGGATACACCAGGGGCAGGTTGAGGTGCTGTAAACTTTTACGCTTTTAGCCATATTCCCTCCTTACCTTGCTTATAACGCGTGCTTTTTTAAATGGTGTTGGGCAAGATCAAGAATTTCTTCCACCTCCAGCAGAATCAATTGCTTAGGATGTGGCAGGCTGGCCTCCGGATGATGCCGCTGGCCCTGATCCTGAGTCAAGTTTCTTAAGAGCCTTTTGGCCAGGCGGGAGGTAATCTTGTCCTCCCAGGCCTTAATCATCTCCTGGTTGATTTTATCCTCCAGCATGCCGGCCTTACCCTTCAGACAGAAACCCATAAATTTATGCTCATCTACCGCGCTGATACTTACCTGCGGATTAAGCAGGATATTCTTGATGGTCAAGCCCTGGTAAACATCGATCAGGTAAATCTTGCCTTGCGGCTCGATTTTAACGATATCCTTGCAAGAACTGTGCGGAAACCCGTTGGGGTCGATTGAAGAAACAATCACAAAGCTCTGGGAACGCAAAAAATTAATTATTGGTTCGGGTATCGGTTTCATTTTAAGCTCTGGGCGAATTTAACCCCAAATTCAAAACAGCCCGCTAATTCAGCGGTATCCGGGACATACTTAACCGCCAGGGCCGGCAAAGTCTCCTGGGTCCCGCAATTGCTAAGCAAATCCTGCATCTCTTTAAGCGCGCCGCCGGCCCAGCCATAGGAACCAAAAAAACCTATCCGGCGACCCTTGGGTTTTAAGCCTTTGACAATCTCCAGGAAAGCGGCGATATTGGGCAACATATCGTTATCGTGCGTGGAGGAACCGAATAAAAAACCTTTGGCCGAAAGCATCTGGGTGATTATTTCCGTGCGGTCGCTTTGTGCCACATCAAACAGCTTAACCTCAATTCCAACGGAGGCTAAACCGTCGACTATTTTCCTGGCCATTTGTTCGGATGAGCCCCACATAGTTTCATAAACTACAACAACTTTATCTCTCACCTCGCCCTTGGCCCAACCAAGATAGGCATTGATAATTTTAGCCGGATCCCGGCGCCAGATTACTCCGTGGCTGGGGGCGATCATTTTAATCGGAATGTTTAATTTCTGGATCTCCTGGATCTTCTTAAGGATCACCGCGCCCAGAGGCCAAAGGATATTGGCGTAATACTTTTCTGCCTCATCCATTAATGCGCACTGATCGACCTGATCATCAAACCGGGCGCTGGAAGCGAAATGCTGGCCAAAGGCATCATTAGGCAGAAGCAATTGGTCCTGCGGGCAATAGGTAAACATGCTATCCGGCCAATGGATCATCGGCGCCTCGATAAAACTCAAACTCCGTTGCCCGAGTTTTAACTGATCATTGGTTTTAACGGTTTGAAAATCCCAGTTTTGATAATAATGTTTATACAACCCTTCCTGGCATTTAGCGGTACCCAAAACCTTGGCTTTAGGGCAAAGCGCCAGAACGGCCGGCAGGGCTCCGGAATGGTCGGTCTCCACGTGGTTAGCAATGATGTAATCGATTCTTTCCGGCGGGACGACTTCTTTGATATTATCGATCAACTCTTGGGCAAACGGGGCGGCGACGGCATCAACCAGGGCTATCTTTTCATCGACGATAAGATAAGCATTATAGCTTGACCCTCTGCTGGTAGTATAAGTATGGCCGTGAAAGTTGCGCACCCCCCAATCAACCACCCCCACCGAATATATTTTAGGTAATATTTCAATCGCCGCCATAAACCCCTCCTAAATGAGCAGATAACTTACGTCAGCACTTTGTGCTGACGTAAGTTATAGCCCGCCGCATTTTATGGCGGGCGTCTGCGAACTTACTCCGACGAATCGTAAAAATTCTAGAGAATTTTTTCGTGCTACTGAGTCGGAGCTTCTTTAAAAATTTTTTCCATTGTTAATAACCCTGGAAGTTCTCGGTCACTACCATTTCAGCTGTAACCGCTAACTCTTCAGTCAATATCTTTTTCATCGCCTCCACCATCAGCGGCGGGCCGCAAAGATAGAATTTCCGGTGGGCATAATCCGGGATCTCATTCTTGATCACTCCGGCATTAATCCTGCCGACGGTGCATTTAAAACCCGGCTCGGTTTCACACAAAACATGCGCCACCTTCAGCCGAAAGTAACTCTTCACCATCGCGTCAAAATCTTCTTTAAACACCACATCCCTTACCGAACGATTAGCATAAAGCAAAACCAGGTCGCTGCCAAGATTTTTGTCTACCGCGTATTTACAGATGCTGCGGATAGGTGTAATTCCGATTCCGCCGGACAAAAAAGCGATCTTCGGGAAAGATTCATCGAGCACAAATTTCCCGAAAGGATACTGCACCTCTATTTCATCGCCGGCGGTTAAGCTGTCCAAAGTTTTTGAAAAATCGCTTTCCGTTAATTTTTTAGTAAACTCCAGATAGCACGTTTCGGTGGGGGAACTGGAGATGGAAAGGTATCTTTTTAGCTGCTCGTTGCCTTTAAGTTTAACCGAAAGAAATTGGCCGGCCTTAAATTCCAGAATACCCGGGGTCTCCAGACGGAAACTTTTGACATTATAGGTCCGCCGGATAATCTCTTTAATTTTAACTTTAATTTCTACAGGCATTTTTATTTCCCACAGACACAACCACCCCATGGCTTTCTAATTACTGCCGGAGAGCTTATTACTTTCTGTAAGCTATCAAACACTTCACTGAAATTAACCGCCTGGGTTATTTCATCAACCAGCTGAATGTACCTGAGACAATCCTGCTGATCAATAATCAAAGCGCCTCTGGCCAAAAGATTTAATTCTTTGATCAGTACCCCGTAGTTTAAACCGAAAGAAGAGAACCGGTAATCCGAAAGCACAACCTCCTGCTTAATCTCATGCGCCGAACAGAAACGGGCCTGGGCAAAGGGCAAGTCCTTACTGATCCCGATCACTACTACTTCCGATGAAAGCCCCGCGGATTTTTTATTGAATTCTTTAACCTGCAAGTCGCAAACCGGGGTATCCAATGAAGGAAAAAAATTAATCACCTTTATCCTGCCGGTAAAATCCGCTAAACTTACCTCTTTTAAATCCGGTGAAATCAACTTAAAATCCGGCGCCCGTTTGCCTACCCTGGCTATTTTCCCGGTTAAAGTTAAAGGCGCACCTTTGAATTTAACTGTCCTGGACATTATTTAAATCTCCTTAAGCGATTTTCTCAAACTGATCTTTACCGACGCCGCATTCCGGGCAGACCCAATCAGCAGGAAGATCCTCAAAGCTTGTGCCCGGGGCAAGGCCGTTATCCGGATCTCCGATTTTAGGATCATAGATATAACCGCAAACTAAACATTTATATTTACTCATTGGTTATCCTCCCTGGCTATTCTTTTTTGGTAACTACGCCTTTATTCCCTGAGCAGCTAGAACATCCTGATCTTTTTACGGCTTTAATTTGCGGCGTCCCCGCAGAAGGGTTAATTACTGCCGCACCATCCGGATGCATCATCTGCGGCGGCATAGCGCCCATCTGCATTTGCGATCTTGGCGAACGGTATTTTTTTGCCCCCAGTCCGTCTTTACCTAAACCAAAGGCCGCTGCCCCGAAAACTACCAGGGCGGCCAGCCAAAGTAATCCGGCTACAACATAACCAAACGCCCTTAACCCTTTTTCCTCAATTTTGCGGATCACCACGAGCACGAAAAAACTCACGGTCAATAAAACCGAGATCGGCACAACCGCCATTAACTGCGGCAACTTTTGCATACACATACTTTCCTCCCTGCCCAGAAAGGGCGCACCGACGCAATTCCAATTAGCGTCGGGTGTCTGTCCACAAAGGACGCACCGGCGTAAATCCGATAAACGCCGGGTGTAATTAATTTGGTCCGCTTACTCCACCTTCAATTCTTTTTCGCTTCTCCAGAGGCCATGGATATTGCAATAGGCCAGCGCCATCACTGTTCCGCTTTTAGCCGCCTTAAAAGTAACCACGGCTTTTGGCTCGGAAAAGATCGAGCTGGTATTAGGCCCTTGGACGGATTCGCCATGCGCGTTAAATTCAAAACGCCCCAGCTGATAGGGGAATTTTTCACCGCTAGGCAAGAAATATACCTCAATATACCGGATATGATGCTCGGTGGTATTGGGATGCGCGATCTGCTTACCTACGCTAACCTCAAGATTAACCGCTTGGCTGGCGGCTGCTTTATCCGGCCCCTCAATGACCGGGACATGCTTTTCGGCCTTCCAGTCTGCGGACTGCACCAAATCCCCTATATTCGCCATGTTTACCTCCTGATAATTTGATATTTATTATACGGCTTTTTGCCGGGTTTACAATCGAATTCAGACTATTTGCCCTTAAGCGCCTGTTCTAAATCCGCATCCACAGTAGTAACGGGTTTAATATCAAACTTTTCCACTAATACGTTAAGCACGTTTTTGGAGATAAACGCCGGCAGGGTCGGCCCCAGGCGGATTCCCTTAATGTTCAAGTAAAGAAGCGTCAGTAAAATTGCCACGGCCTTCTGCTCAAACCAGGAAAGCACAAAAGAGATCGGTAATTCATTTACCGAACAATTAAATACCTTGCTCAAGGCCAGGGCGACTTGGATTGCCGAATAGGCATTATTGCACTGCCCGATATCGATCAGGCGCGGAATACCGTCAATCGCACCAAACTCCAGCTTATTGAAACGGTATTTTCCGCAAGCCAAAGTCAGGATTACGCAATCCTGAGGAACCTTCTCGGCAAATTCAGTATAATAATTCCTCCCGGGACGCGCGCCGTCACAACCGCCGATTAAAAAAAACCTTTTAATTTTTCCTGCTTTTACCGCCCCAACGATTTTATCCGCTAACCCCAAAATCGCCGTATGGTGGAATCCGGTCATAATTTTCTGGCCGTTAGCCTCCGGCAATGAAGGTAATGTTTTAGCTTTTTGAATGAGCGCGGAAAAATCCCGGGTTTTAATATGCGCAGCGCCCTGGACCCCGGCAACATTACAAGTAAAAAGCCGGTCAAGATAAGTACCCGCCTGAGGCGTCATCACGCAATTAGTATTGACCAGGATCGCTCCCGGAAAAGCATTGAAATCTTTCCTCTGCTCCTGCCAGGCCCCGCCGTAATTGCCCGCCAGATGCTTAAATTTTTTTAACTCCGGGTAAGCGTGGGCAGGAAGCATTTCCCCATGCGTGTAAATATTAATTCCCGTCCCCTCGGTTTGCTTAAGTATCTCTTGCAAATCCAGCAGGTCATGGCCGGTAACTAGTATGCCCGGGCCTTTTCTGGTTCCGGTATCCACCGCTGTCGGCACAGGATTACCGAAATTCTCCACGTGCACCTTATCCAAAAGCTCCATAATCTTCAAATTCATTTCCCCGCATTTTAAAACCATCGCCAGATGCTGGTTTAAATCGAAGCTGACGTTGGTCAAAGTAGTAAAAAGCGCTTCGTGCATAAAAGCATCCACTTCTTCATCGCGGGCTTCGAACTGCCGGGCGTGATAAGCATAGGCGGCGATTCCCTTTAACCCATAAACCAGGGTATCCTGTAAACTATGGATATCTTCATCCTTGCCGCAGGTGCCCATTCTCGTCGTACACCCCGTACCCCCCGCTGTCTGTTCACATTGATCGCAAAACATTTGCTCCTCCTTTTTTTAAAGATACAGCTGACAAGCAATACCTTTGCCGGTTTTAGTTAAAAATACTTTTTCAATGATCCCTTTGACCTTAATCTTATCCTCAATATCCACTTCGTCTTTTAAATTTACTAACCAGTCCGCGTCGTATAAAACCTTAAAATTCAGCGTATTGATCTTTCCCGGTGAATGATGATGCGCGACAATCTGGCAGATCTCTTCAATCTCATTTTTTTTAAATCCTAGCTTGAGCAGGATTTTCCTGGCTATTTCCGGGCCCTCCTTCTCCTGTAAATGCCCGGCGGATGAGCCATACCTCTCCTCAGCCGGCTTGATCCCCACATCATGCAGTATGGCTGACGGAACAACAATTTGCCAGTCCCCGCCCTCCCGGCGTAAAATCTCCTCCGCATAATCCAGAACTCTTCTGGCATGATTTATCCGCTTTAGATCAGTACCAAAATGTTCTTTCAGTTCAAACAGCAATTTATCTTTTAATAAAAGTGACTTATTTATTATATATTCACCGTATGCCTGCTGGCCGATACATTCCTTAGCCGAAGCGCACCAGTCGATGCAGGCGGGTAAAACTTCCCGGTAGAAAACCTTGCGGCATTTAGGACAGCTGGCCTTAATTTCATCGGAGAACATCTCGGTTTCGCAGCCACAGGCTGGACAAAAAACCGCCTGCGGAGTGACCTTGCGCTTATCTTGACCCGGGCAGTTGCTCATTATCTTCCTCTCTGTTCTCGCCGATAAAACGCACCCTTCCCCTTAAAACACACCCCTTTTTACCCGGCTTACAAGTACCACCTGCCTTTAAACAGCGGCCTTTATCATTATGCGGACAATCCCAACTCATCGTTATTTAGCCGTCACCCATTCCGCAGAAAGGATCTCTCCCTGCAGACTGACAATGACAGTTTTAATGGGAATTTTTCTTTTAGCCTGATCCAGCGCTTGCTGGGCAATAGCAACCAAGCCGCCGCAGCAAGGAACCTGCATAATAATTACGGTCAGGGTATTGATCAGCGCTTCATCAATCAAAGCAATAAGCTTCTCCACGTAAACATCTTTATCCTGATCCAGTTTAGGGCAGGCAATTGCTAAAGCTTTCCCTTTTAAATAATCTTTGTGAAAATCACCCAAGGTAAAAGCCGTACAATCGGCAGCCAGAAGCAGGTCGGCTTTCTGATAATACGACGCCTGGGGAGAAATAAGGTGCAGCTGCAGAGGCCACTGCCGCAGCTCGGATGGCCGTTTTCCCGTTTGCTCACCTTGGGCCTGAACCGGCGGCTGCCGGAAATCAAATGCCCTGGAGCCGGGACAACCGCCCAAAGCATGCTCATTTTTTAAAACAGCTGGCGCTTCTGCAAGCAGGGGATTCTCAATCTTTTGCTCGCGCAGATAATCCAGTGCCAGTTGCAAATATTTGTGTTCATTATGCTCTTTTAAATGCAAAAGATGCGCCTTAATCGTATTTTTGCCCTGCTTAACAATATTCGACATAACCTTTTTCTCATCATAAGCGACGGCTTCCCGCTCTTCAATACTGATCGCCCCCTGCGGGCAATGGCCAATACAGGCCCCCAGGCCATCGCAGAATAAATCGCTGATCAGGCGGGCCTTCTGGTCAATAATCTGGATTGCCCCTTCCGGGCAATTGGGAATACATAAACCGCAGCCGTTACATTTTTTCTCATCAATCGTAATAATCTTTCTCTTGGCCATATTTAACCCCTAAATTAACGAAGCAATATTAATCCGCTTAAGCTGCGTAAATACATCATCCTCGATCAGTTTGATCTTTTTTCTCAAAATACACTTACCTTTATTAGGACAGACGTGCTTGTTCAGAAAACACCCGTTAAGGGCGATCTCTCCCTGAAAAACACGCATGACCTCAATGATAAAAATCTTTTGCGGCTGGCCTTTGAGCCTGAAACCTCCGGCTTGGCCTTTATAAGATTCAAGTATTCTCTTTTGGCTCAAGCGCTGCAGGATCTTGCGCAGAAAAGGGCGCGGCACACCCAAAACCTTAACCAATTCAGTAACGGCCACTACTTTATCCTGTTGGGCGATATAACAAATCGCCCTTAAAGCATAATCCGTATTTCTGGTAATTAGTTTCACAAAACCTCCTGACGGGTTTATAAAAGCTTGGGTAGTTTAAGGTCTTGCCCAGGACACTTGACTGCAACCCTCTTTGCAATGGGCCACCGGCCTCAACATATACCTGACTGCAACTGTCATGATCGATCACCCCCTCTCATTCTAAACAGATAATGAATGATACCATATTAGTATCATTTGTCAAGAAAAATTTTTCTTATTTTATAAATAAATTAAAAATATAACCCAGCAATAAAACCTGCGGGACGGTAACGGCCGGCAGCCAGAGCGCAACTTTTCTGCCAACATTACTCCAGAGTAAACCAATTTCGGTATAATCGGTAACTACCCCGGCCATTAGAAAGGTAAAACTATTGCCTAAGGCGCCGCTTTGGCGGTAAATCTCAAAGGCCAACGGGCTTGAACCTTCCGAGCAGACCTCAATTACCGTCGCTAGCGCCAGAGTAAGGATTAACCCCGTAAACGTTGCGTTCATGAATTTATGAAAAAAATGCGCCGGGATAAATGCCCCGGCTAAGCTGGCTAAAAGCATCCCGAAAAGTATCCACCAAAGCACCATTTGCGAAAGCATAATTAAACCCTTGGCGATGCCTTTAAAATCCTGCTTTAACGTGGCGCGGTTAAATTTATAGTTTTTAGTCCGCAGATAAAAATCCTTTTTGATCGAATAGGCCGCGGGAACCTCCAGCGTAGATTTATTTGTCTCGATTAGCCCTTTCTTTTCCAGCCACATAAAGATAAAACCGGTGTTGATTGCCACCAGCATCGCCGCCAAGACGATCAGGATCCCCTTGAACCCAAAGAGGCTGACCAGCATCATGGTCACCGCTAAATTCGCCCAGGGGCTGGCCAAAAGAAAACTCACCACCGCGGGGTTACTCGCCCCTTTTTTATGCAACTGGATCGACAAAGCCAGTATCCCGTGGCTGCAGGCGCTCATTAAAAAACCCAAAAGTACCGCGCTAAGAATCGTACGCCAAGATTTGCGGGATAGAATTTTCGAGATATACTCCCGGGGCACATAATAATCGATCAGGCCCCCCAGAAATAATCCTAAGACTACTGCCCACCAGATGGATTTAAAATATTGAAATAAAATTTTACGGAAAGGAAGAAGCGGCGGGAAGAAATAGGAGCATAATATTAAGGTGAAAATCAGAACGGTAATCAAAAATAGTTTATTTGGACGCCAACCCTTAATTTTATTTTGGCAGCAATCAGGCATCTCGGACATAACTTAGCTCCAGATCAACCAAACCAACAAATAGGCAGCGGTTACCGCAGCTAGGGTAAAGGGAACACCCAGCTTCATAAAATGCGTAAATTTGACTGGATAACCTTCTTTTTTAAGTAAACCACAGGCAACAATATTAGCGCTGGCCCCGATAGGGGTAATATTGCCACCCAGGCTGGCACCGATCAACAGGCCAAAAAGAAACAACGACGGATTAATCTGTAATTTATCCGACATAATCATGGCTACCGGCAGCATCGCGGCTAAGAAAGGGACATTGTCGATAAACGCCGAAAGCAGAACCGAAAGAAAAACAATCGCCGTATACCCCAAAAAGATATTTGTGCCGACCAGGCTGGCTAAATAATCTGCCAGGACGCCAATCCAACCGGTAAGTGAAATCCCGCCGACAATAATAAAAATACCGATCAAGAAAAAGGTTGTCTCCCAGTCTAGCTTCTTAAGGCCAGCAGAAATCGAAGTTTTATTTACGGTTTTTTCCCAAATCAGGGCAATCACCCCAAAAATCATGCAGAGTTGCCCAGCCAGAGAGTTAAATCCGGTATCAAAAAACGAGGAAAGTGCCAACAAAATAATCAAGCTGACTAACAAAACCGTGGGCACCCAGCTTTTCACCTTCTCTACCGCCACCAGCTGGATTTTAGTTTTGTATTTCCTGAAGATAAAATAAAGCACGAGGAAAGAAACAGCTGCTCCCAGCTCGACCGCAAAGAATATGCTGGGCCTGCCCCGGTAGAAAAAGAAATCCCCGAAATTCATCTTCGCGAATCCTCCCAAAAGCATGCTGGGGGGATCGCCGATTAAAGTAGCTGCCCCCTGCAAATTACTGGAGATGGCGATGGCAATCATCATATTGGTAGGATTAATCTTCAGCTTCTTGGCTAAAGCCAAAGCGATGGGAGCGACAATCAATACTGTCGCCACATTCTCCACAAATGCGGAGATAAAACCGCTCAAGGCGCAGATAAACAACATTGCCCAGCCGGTATTCTTTGCTTTATCCACTACGATTTCAGCGATATAGGCTGGCATGCGGCTTTGCATAAAAACATCCGCCAAGATCAGGGTCCCGATAAAAATCCCCATTACATTCCAGTTAACCGCCAAAAACGCAGCTTTTACTGAGACAGCTCCGGTTAAAATCAAAAATAAGCTTCCCCCTAAAGCTATCCCTGTGCGTTTATGCGGAAACGCAACAAACAAAATATAAGCCACGATAAATACGAACAGAGCGATAATCTTTGGTTCCATCATAAAATACTCCTATAATTAAAACGGGAATTAGGCTAGCTTCTTTCTCAAATAGATGAAGACTTCCTTTAGATTATGGAAGGCCATATAATCCAGCTTACTATCTTTGAGGTGCCGCAATAAATGA
>JAGVOR010000130.1 GCA_020052635.1 Candidatus Omnitrophota bacterium | reverse complement strand
GGTGCGTTAAAGACAGGAGGAAGCCCATGACTGATGCCTCAGAAGGAATAAGAGTGTTAAAAATACTTGAATCAGCCGAGAAGTCGCTGGCTGATTCAGCCATGCATAACCGGCAGGCGGTCCGGTACAGGGGCGTATACATTCATGAGAGCTCCTTTGTGGACGAGAATGTAAAAATCGGCGCAGGGACAAAAATCTGGCATTTCTCGCATATATTAAAAAATACTAAAGTCGGCAAAAATTGTGTGATTGCGCAGAATGCCTCTATCGGGCCAGAGGTGTCTATCGGCAACGGTTGTAAAATCCAAAACAATGTTTCAATATACAAAGGCGTGGTGCTTGAAGATGAAGTCTTTTGCGGCCCATCCTGCGTTTTTACTAATGTTTATAACCCCCGCGCTGCTATTGAGCGCAAGAATGAATTCAAGGCGACGGTAGTAAAAAAGGGCGCGACCATCGGCGCCAATGCCACGATTGTCTGCGGGGTTACCATCGGCGCTTATGCTTTTATCGGTGCAGGTGCCGTAGTTAAAAATAATGTACCGGCATATGCGGTAGTTGTCGGTGTCCCCGCCAAGCAGATCGGGTGGGTTTGTGAATGCGGGGTAAGTTTAAAGAACGTTAAAAAGAATAAAGCTGTTTGCGGCACCTGTGGTAAAGTTTATAAAATTTCTAAAAAATCTCTGCTTAAGGTTAAGGATTAAATGCCAGGGAGCGATTATGCATCTACAAAATTTTCCAAATCGGATTGCGATTGAGCTGAGTCCTGAATGTAATCTAAGCTGCCGGGTTTGCCCCCGGAATTTTATAGAACAGAAAAAAGGGCATCTGGCCAAAAGTTTATGGGTTAAGTTGATAAAAGAAATAGCGCAGTCTTCTCCTGAGTCGGTGGTTATTCCTTTCTGGAGAGGGGAGGCGCTTTTGCATCCCGATTTTTACGATCTAATTAAAATTGCTTTGGGTTATGCATTACGTATCCATATGTCTACTAATGGCGTATTACTGGAAGATAAAATTTTTTCGCTATTAGCCGAATGCGAGTTCGTTACTTTTAGCATACATAACAGCGCAGGATATAATAATGCCAAGAAGTTTTTAAATTACAGGCGCACTAAACACCCGGTTACCCAGGTTTCATTTGTTGAGGGGGAGAGCTCGATGAAGGATATTTATTCAACGCTAGTTAACTCACCCGACCTGGAAGGTTTTGATAGTGTAAGGGTGTATGCCCGGCACAGCCAAGACGGAGTTTTCGGAAGCAGCCAGAAGAAATCTAATGCGCAAAGGGTTTTTTGCCCGAAGCTGGAAGGTACTCTGGTCATCGCTTATGACGGTACGATCTCCAGGTGTAACCATATCTGGGAGACGGAAAAAGAGGTTAACCTGGAAAATATGAGTATCCTGGAGGCCTGGAATTCGGGTTGCCTTAAAAAAATAAGGCAGGATTATCCTGATGCAAAATGCGAGCCTTGCGGGCAATGGAACGGGCATACTTGCGGAGAGCTTTGGCAAAATGAAAATGGAAAAATCCGGCATAAGTATTACGACTTGGAGAAATAACCATGGATAAAAAAAGGAAAATTTCTATTGCTGCTCCGTACCTGGATAAAAAAGAAATCGCAGCTATGCGTAAGCCCCTTTTAAGCGGCTGGTTAACTCAAGGCTCTTGCGTTGAAGATTTTGAAAAAAGATTTGCTAAAATCCATGGCGTCCGCTATGCGGTTGCGACAACCAGCTGTACTACTGCGCTGCATTTAGCGCTTTTGGCCTTAGGGATCGGCCCGGGGGATGAGGTGATTGTCCCGTCCTTTACCTGGATTGCCACCGCCAATGCCGTGGAATATGCCGGTGCCCGCCCGGTTTTTTGCGATATTGAACCGGATACTTATAACCTGTCGGTTAAAGGCTTAAAAGCTTTGATCAATCCCCGGACCAGGGCGGTTATCCCGGTGCATTTGTTCGGGCTCTGCGCGGAGATGGATAAAATAAAGCCTATCTGCCAGCAGCATAAATTACGCATTATCGAAGACGCGGCCTGTGCGGTTGGCGCATCGGTCAACGGGAAAAAAGCCGGTTCTTTCGGCGATATCGGATGTTTTTCTTTCCATCCCCGCAAGATAGTTACTACCGGAGAGGGCGGAATGTGTACAACCGATAATAAAACAGTTGCCCGGTACCTGACCGCTTTACGTAATCACGGGGCTTCAATTCCGGAGGAAAAGCGCAGCTTAAGCGATAAGCCGTATCGGCTGCCCGATTTTAACATTTTAGGATATAACTATCGAATGACAGATTTGCAGGGGGCAATCGGGCTAGTGCAACTGTCACGCCTTAAATCTTTTATACTCCAGCGGCAAAGGTGGGCACAGTGGTATAGAGATGAATTAAAAGGACTTAAATGGCTTAAAATGCCTTTTGTGCCCGCGGGGTATCGGCACAGCTATCAGTCATTTGTCTGCTATGTCGATGAAAATAAAGCGCCCTGCTCGCGAAATGAGCTGATGGAAAAGTTATACTCCCGCGGCGTGAATACCCGTTCAGGGACTATCGCCGTGCATATGCAAAATTATTACGTCCGGAAATATAATATTGACCCTGATTCGCTGCCGGTTGCCAAAGATTGCCATTTACATTCGCTGGCGATCCCGTTGCATAATCGGATGTCGCCCCAGGATTATAAATATGTCGCAAGGATCTTAAAAGGAATTTAATCTATGTGTGGGATAGCGGGAATTTTCAATTTAGACAAAAGCCCTATTTCCTCGGTTAGCTTAAAGAAAATGACAGATGTGCTTGCCCACCGGGGCCCCGACGGGGAAGGTTTATATGTGGATAATTTTATCGGGCTGGCTCATCGGCGGCTGGCAATTATTGATCTTTCGCTAAAAGCCCATCAACCGATGCTTACCCGCAACGGCCAATACGCCATTACTTATAACGGTGAAGTATATAATTTTCGGGAATTAATGGTGGAATTGGAAAATCTGGGTTATAAATTCAAATCCCGGAGCGATTCCGAGGTAGTGCTTTATGCTTACGCCCAATGGGGAGTCAAATGCTTAGACCGTTTTAACGGGATGTTTGCTTTTGCGATTTGGGATAAAAAAAACGCAGAACTTTTTTTAGCCCGGGACCGTTACGGTATTAAACCGCTCTACTACACTTTCAGCAACAATTCATTCTTGTTTGCCTCCGAACATAAGGCTCTGCTCAAGCTGCCCGGTGTCCGGCAGGAAGTAGATAAGGAGGGTTTATTAGAATATTTTACCTTCCAAAATATTTTTACTAACCGGACATTGCTTAAGGGGATTAGTATCTTCCCTGCCGGGTCGTGGGCAAAAGTATCTTTAAAGGACGCAGCGAAACATTTCTCACCGGTGCAATACTGGGATTTTGATTTTAGAGAACCGGAGCATCCCTTAAGCGAACAGGATTACATCATAGAGCTTAACCGGCTGTTTCAACAGGCAGTGAAACGCCAGCTGGTGAGTGATGTTGGTGTAGGAAGTTATTTAAGCGGCGGCATGGATTCAGGCTCTATCGTTGCGGTAGCCGCAAAATATATCCCCGGTATGAAAACCTTTACCTGCGGGTTTGACCTTAGTTCTGCCAATGGCCTTGAGCTTGGTTTTGACGAAAGGCATAAAGCCAGGCAAATGGCAGAACTTTTTAAAACGGGCCACTATGAAACAGTATTAAAATCCGGAGATATGGAGCTGGTCTTGCCTAAGCTTGCCTGGCACCTGGAAGAGCCCCGTGTCGGTCAAAGTTATCCGAATTATTATGCGGCTAAATTGGCGGCGCAATCCGTCAAAGTGGTCTTGTCAGGGGTGGGAGGAGATGAGCTTTTCGGCGGTTATCCCTGGCGTTATTACCGGGTAGCGGCTAATGAGAATTTTAATGATTATATCGATAAATATTACCGGTATTGGCACCGGCTTATCCCGGCTAAGGAAATGATTAAAATATTTGGGCCGATTTGGAGGGATGTGCAGCATGTGGATACCCGCAATATTTTCTGCAATGTGTTTAGAAAGCGTAAGCAAAGCCAGGGGTATGTAAATCAGTCTCTATATTTCGAAGCCAAGACCTTTCTCCACGGATTGCTGATCGTTGAGGATAAATTAAGCATGGCGCACCGCCTTGAGACGCGCGTCCCGTTTTTGGATAATGATTTGGTGGATTTCGCCCAGGCGCTACCGGTTTCCCTTAAGCTGCGCAAACTTAGCGAGGTTAAGCGGATTGACGAGAACAAGCTTTCCGGGGAAAGCAAATATTTCGAAAGGACTAACCACGGAAAGATTATTTTACGCAAGGCGATGCAGAAGTATATTCCGGATAGTATCAGTAATGGGGAAAAACAGGGGTTTTCTGCTCCCGATGCTTCATGGTTTAAAGGTGAAAGCATAGAGTATGTGCGTAAAAACCTTCTTTTGGGGAATCCGCTGATTTATGAATATATGGATCGCCAGGAAGTGAAGAAATTAATCGAGGAACACTTAAGCGGCAGGCAGAACCGGCGTTTATTTATCTGGTCGCTTTTGAATGTGGAGCAGTGGTTAAAAAATAATTCAACCGGTTACAGCAATGAGTAGAGAACAATTTAAATTAATGCTAGATGATTTGATCGGTGCGCGTCAGCGGTTCATTATCCGCAATGGCTGTATTTTATTTTCAAAAAATACGGGCAGCCGCAGGCAATCGCAAACCAGCAGGGTATTCTCCGATAAGTGGAATAAATACGATAGGAGCCCGGATAAAGAACGCTTGTATGAGATGCAAAAACAGTGGTATCTGAAGCTTTATGGATTTAAGTCCGAAGATAAACTCGCCAATTTTTTAAAAAGAAAAAAAGTAATTTTGATGCGGGGAGCGGTTTAGGGTATAAAACAGCCTGGTTTGCCAAGCTTGCGCCAAATTCGCTAGTCATCGGCATGGATTTTTCAGATGCCGTCGAGCGGGCCGCCCGAAATTACGGGCACCTGCCGAACATATTCTTTATCCGGGATGATATTACTAAAACAAAATTTCCGGATTCCTGTATTGATTATCTTAATTGTGACCAAACGATCATGCATACCCAAAATCCTGACCGGGCTTTCGCCGAGCTGGTCAGGATTACCAAAAAAAATAAAGGCCAGCTTGCCTGCTACTTTTATGCCAAAAAAGCTCTCCCCCGGGAACTGATCGATGAACATTTTCGCTCTCAATGCGTTAAGATGAGCCGGACGCAATTATGGGAGATGTCCGAGCAGCTGGCTGAATTGGGCAGGAGGTTGAGCGGCTTGAAAGTGAGTTTTAATGCGCCCAATATCCCTGCGCTGGGGATTAAAGGAGGCCGGTATGACCTGCAGCGTTTCCTCTATTGGAATTTTTTGAAATGCTTTTGGAATAAAGAATTAGGCAGGCAGACTTCAGTAGTGACTAATTATGATTGGTATAGCCCAAGTTTAGCCCGCCGCTATAGCAGAAAAGAAGTACTTGATCTGATTAAGAAGAATGGGCTTCGGGTATCTCATTTCTACCAGGAAGATGCTTGTTACAGCGGGAGGTTTGTTCGATGAAAGATTTAGAAAAACTGCTCAGCAATCTGAAGTTGTTATGGCGACAGCGCCGCCAGGAAGTGG
>JAGVOR010000193.1 GCA_020052635.1 Candidatus Omnitrophota bacterium | reverse complement strand
GAATAATAAGGTTACTGCATTCGCGGACAAGGCGTATAGAGAGATATTTTAGGTTAGAGATATGGAAACATTTACAATCACTAAAATAAAAGGAAATGATAGAGAAATAACGGAAGATGTGGTAGCTCAAGAGATACCGTTTACGGTTATCTTGAGGAATAAAGAGCTGGTAACTCTTCTCTGTTCCCCTTTTGATTTAGAAGATCTTGTAAGAGGATTTTTGTTTACTTCTGGGTTGATAAAGGGCGCTGCGGAAATTAAAAATATGATGATTGATAGAGAGCGTTGGTCTTGTTATGTGGATATGCCAAAGGTGGAAACTGAAAAATTGATATTTAAACGGCTTTATACTTCAGGCTGCGGAAGAGGGACGCTTTTCTATAGCGTTCTGGATATTATGTATAAATCAAAAGTTATTTCCGATTTCAAAATAAAAACCGGAAGTATAGCTGATTTGATGAATGATTTTCAAAAGCGTTCAGAGGTTTACCTGAAAACCGGCGGGACACATAGCGCCGCGCTAAGTGACGGAAAGGATATTTTGGTTTTTCGGGAAGATATCGGCAGGCATAACGCTATTGATAAGGCGGTTGGACGCGCGCTGATGAATAATTGTGATTTTAAAAATACTCTTTTGATAACCAGCGGCAGGATTTCTTCGGAGGTGCTCTTTAAAGTCCGCAAAGGCGGTATCCCGATGGTGGTTTCCAAAAGCGCGCCGACAAACCAGGCGGTGAAACTCGCGCGCGAAATGGACATAACGGTAATCGGGTTTGCCAGGGGAACCAGGATGAATGTTTACAGTGGGGAAAAGAGAGTAAATGGAAAGGAGTAAAAAACATGTTTAAAAGATTTGTATGCGTATTCGCGCTATGCTTATTGGGATTGGGCATTGCTGGCGGAGTTTGGGCGCGAGAGAATAATACGGTCATTCTTGCCACAACTACCAGCGTGCAGGATACGGGGTTATTGGATGTCTTGATGGAAAAATTTCAAAAAGCAAGCGGCTGTACGGTTAAACCGATTGCCGTAGGCACGGGGCAGGCTGTTCAAATGGGTAAAAATGGAGAAGCGGATATTCTTTGGGTGCATAGCCCCGACGATGAAATAAAATTTGTTAATGAAGGCTATGGGACAAACAGAACCACATTTATGCATAATGATTTTGTGGTATTAGGCCCTAAGAGCGATCCGGCAAAGATCAAGGGCGTAAAAAAAGCCGTAGATGCTTTTAAAAAAATAGCCGCGGCCGGGGTGTTATTTGTATCCCGAGGCGACAATTCCGGGACGCATAAAAAAGAATTGAAGCTTTGGCAGGAAGCCGGGATAAATCCCGCCAAAGAGAATTATATTGAAGCCGGGCAGGGCATGGCTGCTGCCGTGGGCCTGGCTAATGAAAAACAGGCATACGCGCTTTGCGACCGGTCCACTTATTTATCGCTTAGAAAATCGCTTGGCCTGGATATCCTTAGCGAAGGTGATGACGCGCTGCTTAACCGTTATAGTTTGATTTTGGTCAATCCGGGAAAGTTCCCCCAGGTTAACGCGGGAAACGCTAAAAAATTGTTTGATTTTTTGCTTTCCAAAGAAACCAGAGATATCGTGGAGATTTTCGGCAAAGATAAATATGGGCAGCAGATTTTTTTCTATGATTATGAGGTAAAAAAAATAACAGTTATGAAATATGCATTTTATTCTTGAAGGAATTAAACAGGGATTCGCGCTGATTCTTAATTTGGACCCGGCGGTTTGTAAAATCATCAGCCTTTCGTTATTCGTATCAACGATCGCTGTTTTGCTTGCCGTGATTATTGGGGTGCCTTTAGGCGCTATCCTGGCTGTAAAAAAATTTCCGCTGAAGAAAATAGTGATTGCTTTGGTCAATACCGGCATGGGCCTTCCTCCGGTAGTGGTAGGTTTGCTGGTAACGTTATTTTTAGCCAGAAGCGGGCCCTTTGGTTTTTTGCAATGGCTTTATACAGTCCAAGGAATGATTTTAGCGCAGGTGGTAATTGCCGTGCCGATTATCACCGGGCTGACGTTGGCCGCGGTGCAAAATATTGACCGGAAATTCTACCAGCAGATTTTAGCCTTGGGCGCTGCGGAATTCCAGGCGCTTTGGGTATTGCTAAAAGAAATAAAGCTGTCTGTGCTGGCGGCGATAATTGCCGGTTTCGGCAGTGTGATTTCCGAAGTCGGCGCGGTAATGATGGTAGGAGGCAATATTAAAGGCCAGACGCGCGTGCTGACAACCGCGGTGGTTCTTGAAACCCATATGGGAAATTTCGCTATGGCTATCGCTTTGGGAGTAATTCTGCTAATTATGAGTTTTACCGTTAATTTAGCGCTCACTTTTATTCAACAGCATAAAACGACATGATCGAAATAGATAATTTTAAATTACAATATTCCCCGGGGTTTACGCTGATGGTGGATCGGTTGGTTGTCGCAAAAGGGGAAATTTTCGGCATTATCGGGCCCAATGGAGCTGGCAAGACCACTCTTTTGAATAGTATCGCTTTATTCGAGGACTCTTATTCCGGCGGGATAAAAATCGGGGGGCAGGATACTCGTCAGCATAAAAGCAGGCTGGATTTGAGGCGCAGGATGTCTTTTGTCTTTGCCCAGCCGTATCTTTTGAATGAAACGGTCTATAACAATGTATGCCTGCCTTTGAAGTTAAGGGGGCGGCGCGATGACGAAAAGACGGCGGAGATGCTGGATTTGTTTAAGATAGGGCATTTAAAGGATAAGAACGCGCGTATGCTTTCCCAGGGTGAAAAACATCGCGTATCTTTGGCAAGGGCTTTTGTCAGCAGGCCGGAATTGATTTTGCTGGATGAACCTTTTTTGAGCCTTGAGAAGCGTTATAGGGATTCTTTGATGAATTCTTTGCGCAAGATAATCAAGATGAACAAAGCATCGGCGATATTGGTTACTCAGGATCAGGAAGAGGCATTAGCTTTGGCGG
>JAGVOR010000186.1 GCA_020052635.1 Candidatus Omnitrophota bacterium | reverse complement strand
TTTAATCAGTTTTTCAATATCCGCGACATCCTGTTTCTGATCAGGAGTGGCAAAAGAGATCGCATGCCCCTGATGACCGGCGCGGGCGGTGCGGCCGATGCGGTGTACATAATTTTCCGCATCCTCCGGCAAGTCATAATTAAGCACCAGTTCAATCCCGGTGACATCGATGCCGCGGGAGGCGATATCGGTAGCTACCAACACCCGGTATTTGCCGGATTTAAAACCCTCTAAGGCATCCCGGCGCTGGGCTAATGAGCGGTTAGAATGAATCTCTGAAGCTGAATGCCCCATCTGACGAATAGAACTGACAATTTTCCTGGCATTATACTTGGTTCGTGAAAACAACAATACTGATCCGTGGTATTGCGCCAGTATTTTTTTAAGCAGCTGCTGCTTAGACTCTCTTTTAACAATAAATAATTCCTGGGTAACTTTTTCTGCGGTAGTGCCGGAAGGAGCAATCTCAACGCTCAAAGGCAGCTTCATATGCTTGGAAGCGATATTCATAATCTCTTTAGGCATCGTGGCCGAAAAAAGCATGGTCTGGCGTTCCCGCGGCAGGAAACGCAAGATTTTATCGATCTGCGGGGCAAATCCCATATCCAGCATCCGATCGGCTTCATCAAGCACCAGCATCACCACGCTATCCGGAATAAAATTCCACTGGGACATATGGTCGATTAACCTCCCGGGAGTAGCAATCACGATTTGAGGGTCCTTACGCAAAGCCGCAACCTGCGGAGGCATCGGCGCTCCGCCGATAAGACAGGCTGTCTTCATCCCGAAAGCCCGCGCAATTTCCTGAAAAGCTTCATCGATCTGAATCGCTAATTCCCTGGTCGGAGCCAGCACCAACCCGATCCCCGTTTTCTGCACCAGCCGCTGGACCATCGGAATAGCAAAAGAATGGGTTTTACCGGTTCCGGTCTGGGCAATCCCTACGATATCCTTACCTTCCAGAGCCAAAGGAATCGCCTTGAGCTGAATCGGGGTAGGAACTCTAAATTTCATCCGCTCCAGGATATCCAGAATCTTCGGGGCAATGCCTAAACCAAAAAAGCTTGAGGCCGGCGGTATAGAACTATCAGCAATTATCGATTTATTCGGCATATTTTTCAGCTTGAACAAAAAAGCCGCAAGGTTAGCTTTAATCCTTGGCGGCACAAAACACTCTAATCTTTGTTTTATTATACCTCTTTATTCTACCCTGTCAAACACTATTAATGAAAATGGGGTCAAAAATGGGGTCAGAATTATTTTATTCTATCTTGTTTTCAAATAAAATAATTCTGACCCCATTTTCCAGAACCCCGAGGCGTAATAAAATCTCTAGTTAGACCGGAGAAAAAGGCGATGGCGCAAGATCGGTCAGAAATTTAGCCTTAAGCAGCCCCTCATTCCACTCTCCCTCAGGAGTCGAATCCCAAACGATCCCTCCACCGATGCCCATCTCCGCAGGCTGAAGATCAGGTTGGCTGCGATTAATTAAAATTGAGCGGATGGGGATATTGAAAAACAGGTCCTTGCGGGGAGTAATATAGCCGATTGCTCCGGTATAGATCTTGCGCTCATCAATCTCTAATTCATCGATAATCTGCATCGCCCTGATTTTAGGGGCGCCGGTAACCGATCCGGAAGGAAAAACTGAAAAGAATAAATCCTCAATCGGAACATCTTTTTTGATCCTGGCAACCACGGTCGATGTCATCTGGCATAAAGTCTTATACCTGGCTACTTCAAAAAGCGCAGGCGCTTTAACTTTATCTCCCAGCCTTCCTAGATCATTCCTTAACAGATCGGCGATCATTACATTTTCCGCCCGGTTCTTGTGGTCATACTTAAGCCGCAGCGGAGCGATCAGGTCCTCCATGGCGTTATTCCCCCGGGCCCAAGTACCTTTCATCGGCTTGGCCAGGAGAAAATCGCCTTGCTTTTTTAAAAATAACTCCGGCGATAAAGAAAGAATTTGAAATTCATCGGTTTGAATATAGGCAGGATACGGCACCGGCTGCTCGGCAAGTAAACGATAGTATAAAGCCAGCGGCTCCCCGGTAAATTCAAAAAGCAGCTTGAGGCAATAGGTAATCTGATAGACATCCCCTCTGGCAATATAATCCCGGATCTTTTCTATATTTAAAGAATAGCGGTTACGGCTGATGTTTAACCGCAAGTTTCCCAGGCCAAACTCACTGTCCACAGCCAAAAGGCTCTCCCGCTGAAAACCCGCATAAGCCCCCAGGTAAATAAGCGGAAAGTTATACAGTTTGTCCCGGTATAATTTTTTTTCAAAACAGTAACCGGCTTCATAAGCAACAAAGCCTGCCAGATAATAGCCCCGGCGTAAGGCTGATTCAATCGCGCCAAAAGCCTCCTGGCATAAAGCCGGATCCGTACAAGAAATAATGAACTCAGGATCCCGGAATAACAGAGGTTTTCTTTCAAATTGGATTAATACTTTCATCGCGGATTATTCTATCTACGGAGTATGCACTAGAAACCAATCAAAGGCGCTTGCCAAAGATATACAGCGGTACATCCCGGTGCAAAATGTGCCTAAAGTAGGAACGTTTACCTTTATATAACTGGGTAAAACCCTGGGCTAAAAAAAATCCGGCCGCGGGATCAGACATCGTCGCTAAATGCACGCCGGGGATATGTTCTTGTTTAAGATAACCCAAAAAAATGTCGATCAATTTGTGGCCGATCCCTAACCCGCGAAAACCTGATTGAACATTTATATGAAAAGTAGCCGGATACTCACGGGTAAAATTCGGGGTTTTGGCTCCGTTAATCAATAAATCTTTTAAACCACGGATAAAAAAGCCAAGATTCTTGGATTTTAAGAATGCCCCCTTGCGTAGTGCTTTGAGCAATAAAGGAAAAACGATGCGGCGGTTAAATATCTTTTCCGCCCGATTTTTATCTTTAGCGCCGATCAAATAAGCGACAACCTGGCCGTTAACCTGCGCCACAAAAGCGGCATCCGGCTCATAGTCCGTAAAATACAGGCTGAAAGCATCGGTAATTATCTCTTGGCCTTCAAAAAATTTCCCGGCCGACTCCCCGATCAAAGCGGTATCATAAACGATCTGCCGCAGGGCCGCTTTATCGCAGGGTTGGTATTTTCTAAAGTTGATTTTACTTACCTGATCCATTAATTCTACCTTGCCTTATCCGCTTAACCGTAAAATAAGTCAACCCGTAAATTATAACCGCACAAATTAAACCCAATACCAAGCTGCCGGCAAACAGCGGCCAATAAAGGCCGGCGACTTTTTGCAGAGAAATTGTTTTGAAGAATTTCCAATCCAAAGGCGGCAGATTATCGTTTCTAAACATCAGCCTGCCGATTTCGTATGCGCCCCAGGTAATAAACGGCAACGTCACAGTTAAAGAAAGATTAGTACCTAAAAAAATAGCGATTTTATTGGCCGAACGTACAATCAACATCGCCAAAATAACCAAAACGGTATGCAGCCCATAAAGCGGCAGCACACAGATAAAAGCTCCGATACCGGCGCCTAAGGCGATTTGATGCGGACTGCTATTCTGGCGGATCAGTCTAACGAAAATCCTTTTAAATCGGAATTTCATCGGCCACAAAGTCTCCCACCTCCCGGTAGAATTACCGCTACCAGGCGATCGGAAAATAATCTTTTAAAAATTTACCGCAGTAGTGCTTTCCGGTATTAATCCCGTCGAAGAATGGATCGCATACCCTGGCTGCTCCGTCGACAATATCCAGGGGGGGCTGGAAATCATGGTTTTGCTGCTTGGCCAGCGAAAAATGCGCCGGATCCTCATCGGTAACCCATCCGGTGTCCACGGAGTTCATAAATATCCCGAATTTGGCCAGATCGCGCGATGAAGTATGGGTGAGCATATTTAAAGCGGCTTTGGCCATATTGGTATGCGGATGGCGTTCCGTTTTAATGTACCGGGAAAATTTACCCTCCATTGCCGAAACATTAACGATATGCTTCTGTCCGGTGCATTGACGCTTCATCATTTCCGCAAACTTATTGCATAACACAAAAGGCGCAATCGCATTGACCAGCTGAATCTCAATCATCTCCGCGGTCGACACCTGCCCCAGACAGAGCCGCCAACTATTAGTTTGGCGCAGATCCACCTGTTGCAAATCGGCATCCAACTTACCTTGCGGAAAGACTTTCTTGACCGCTAAGCTATGGTCATGCGTATATGGAATCTGGGAGAGGCCGGCGGAAGCATAGATCCCCACCCCCGGCATCTTTTGGCTCCAAACCAAAGCCAGACTCATCTTGGTTTGTGCATTTTTAGGAAACCTGCCGCAGAGCCTGCTTTTACATTCCTGAAAATCATGCAGCAGTAAACGGCTGCGCTCAGGCTGATCCTTAAATTCAAAATTTTCATTTGCCATTAAATGCGTATAAAAACCCGGCGGACGCCTGACGGTCTGGGCGGCATTATTCACTAAAATATCCAGACGATCGTACCTCCGGCTGATGTAATCACAGAAAATTTCAACACTGGGAGTATGCCGCAGATCCAACCCGTAAATATACAACCGCTTGCCCCATTTGGCAAAATCGGTTTCTTGAGAGTAGCGCAGCGCCGCATCATGCGGAAAACGCGTCGTCGCAATCACCCGGGCTCCTGCCCGCAGCATCATCAAAGTTGCCTGATAACCGATTTTCAAGCGCGATCCGGTAATTAAAGCCACCTGCCCCGTAAGATCACTGCTCTGGAAACGCTTCTGGTAATTAAAATCGGCGCAAGCCGGACACAGCGCATCATAAAAAAAATGCAGGCGCTTAAAATCCTGTTTGCAAATATAACATGCCCGGGGAGTAATCAATTCCGGGCGCCCTTCTAGATTAACTTCCTGCTGATTAATCTGCCGCGGCGCACTGAATACTGTTTGCCCGCGAGCAGAGCGGATCCCGGTAGAAGCCCGGATTTGCCGGTCATAATCATCGATATTATTCTTTTCCACCCGCTGACAATCCTTTTTTCGTTTCCTGATCTCATCCCGGTCAGGCCGGGAAAGCCGCCCGGCGACTTTGATCAGTTCGATTCTCTGCGGGCGGCTTAAGTAAGCCAACTGGCCGGTATCGGCCAC
>JAGVOR010000161.1 GCA_020052635.1 Candidatus Omnitrophota bacterium | reverse complement strand
TAAATAGTATATTGTGAATATTATCACAAAAAGTATTTTTGTCAAACCTTTTTATTAACTTTTTTACCCCTTGAGCTCAGTTAAATTCTTCTTGCTATTTTGCAGCTGGAGCTATATAATCTACCTTTCTAATTGTTTTTTAAACCGTAAATTACCGCTGCAACTGCAAATGACTGAAATCAAAAAAATACTGCTTATTATCGGCGCGGCTTTATTACTTGCTTTAGGCGGGCCTAAAATCGGCCTCTCCCCCCACCAGGCAATCGTTGCTGCTATTTTCTGCGTCGCGATTATGGGCGTGCTAATCTACTGGGAGCTCAGGTTAAGCTTTGTTTTTTTAGGAGCGGGGTTAATGCTGCTGGCCCGGGCCATTGATCTTGAGAATCTGATCAAGTTCGCTTCACTGGATGTAATTTTATTCCTCATCGGAATTATGATCTTAGTCGGCATGCTTAATGACGCCGGCTTCTTTTATTGGCTGGTCACCCGCCTGATCAGGATTAGGAAGATTACCGGTGAAAAACTTTTCATCCTGATCATGCTTTTATCCGGAATATTGTCCGGCTTAATGGGTGAAGTCGCCTCGATTATTATCATCTCTAAGGTCATCCTGGATATCAGCGATCTCACCGATATTAACCCGGTACCCTTAATTATGGCTTCGGTTTTAGCCACCAATATCGGTTCATCCGGTACGCTGCTGGGTAACCCGGTGGGGATTTTAATTGCGGCACGCGCAGATTTAAGCTTTGAAGATTTCATGCGCAATGCCTTCCCGGCCACGGCCATCGTTTTTGTGGTAACTTTGATCATTTTATCCTTATGGTATAGGAAAACGATTAAAAAGTTGAATGAAAAACTTAAACCGATAAGCGAAAACTCTTTTTTCATCTCCCTGATCACTATCCCCACCGACCTCAGGACCAAGATCAGCATCGGTATATTTGCCACGATGCTAATTACTATTTTCTTCCATCATCGCATTGAGGTCTTTTTCGGCCTGGAGGAAAACAGCATCCTGATGATGACCCCGATTATCTTCGCGGGAATCGCCCTGCTTTATCGCCGCGATCGCATGCGGCATTACGTAGAACGGGAGGTTGAATGGACTTCCGTATTATTCTTCCTCTTTCTGTTCGCCATGGCGGGGGTTATAAAATACAGCGGGATCTCCGATGTAATCGCCCGCTCTCTTATCTTGCGATTCGGTAATCCCGCGAATCTGCTTTCAGGTGTGCTTATTTTTTCCAGCGCGTTGCTCTCGGCAGTCCTGGATAATACGGTCGTGGTCGCTACCTATATCCCGATTGTCCAAAGTTTAGGAAGTTTGAATATTAATATGAACCCGCTCTGGTGGGCAATCTTATTCGGTGCCTGCTATGGCGGCAATATTACGATTATCGGCTCTACCGCCAACATTATCGCCATGGATATTCTGGAAAAAAATCGGGGGGTTAAAATAAGTTTCTATCAATGGCTTAAGGTTGGCCTGGTGGTCGGCTTAATCACTACAACCGTAGCTTATATTACAATTATTTTCTTAATCCATTAACGCCTTAAAATCACCGCAACTCATTCTGTCCGCGTAGCAATATTCAAATTCCTTATCTCTAACTCGTTAAAAATATCCAGTAGGCCGACGATATCTTTAAACCTTACCATCTTATCCGAAAATAAAATCACTTCCAGGTTCGGATTATCCTGATGGAGCTTGGCAATTTCAGCCTTCAGTGTTTTTTTGGAAGTTGCTTTGTTATCCAGATAAATCAACCCTTCGCTGGTAACCATCACGCTGATTTGCCGGGCATCCTTATGCGGCTGCCCGGTCTTTGAGCTGGGCAGGTTAACTTGAATATTCGACTGCATCACCAGCGGCGTGGTAACCATAAAAATCGCCATCAACACCAGAATAATATCGGTAAAAGGAGCAGTGTTGATTTCAGTAAAAGGTTTCTGCCGGCGGCTGGGATTCCTCATTTCTTAATCGCGCTGATTAAATCCATCGTTTCGGAAGCAGCTAATTCCATATCTTTAATAAAATCATCGATCTTCTTCATCGCATAATTGTAGGCGGCTACCGCCGGAATCGCAATGGTTAAACCGGCCGCGGTAGTCGATAATGCCTCGGAGATCCCGCCAATGATCACACTGATCCCCCCTGAACCGCTGATTGAGACATCATGAAAAGCCCGCAGGATCCCGGTAATCGTTCCTAAAAGGCCGATATAAACGGCAACGCTGCCAATCGTACCGATCACCGCAGTAAAACGCTCCAAATCAACCGTCTCGATAATCACCTGCCGCTCCATATTATTAGAAATCTCTTTTTCGCTGCAATCAAAGAAATTTAAACCCGCTGCCGCCACCTGGACAAAAGGGGCATCCGCAGACCTGCAAATCTCTAAAGCCGGTTTTACTCCGTTTTTAGTTTTAAGCGCATGCCGGATTTTAGACATAAAATCACGGCGTTTTAACCTGGCTTTACGGCGATAAAAAATATACCGCTCAAGAATAATCGCTACAGAAATAACCGACAATGCCAAAAGTATGATCATGGTTATCCCGCCCATCTTAATTAAATGCCAGATATTCATTGGTTCATCCTCCTCTAGCCCTCTGTTAAAGGCAGATATAATCAATTAGCCTAGTAGTTAAACTAGGCTATATTTTACATCAAATCCGGTAAAAAGTCTTGGTTTTTATAATTCCGGCAGACTTGATTGGCCCATCAGGTACTTATCGATCTGGCAGGCGGCGCGACGGCCTTCAGCAATCGCCCAGACAATCAGAGATTGGCCGCGGTGCATATCCCCGCAGGCAAATACTTTATTCTTTGAGGTCAAGAAACTGGCATCAGTTTTTACGTTCCCCCGCGGATCTAAACCCAGCCCTAACTCCTCAACTAACCCTTTTTTTTCAGGATGCAAAAACCCTAGCGCCAAAATCGCCAGATCCGCTTCGATTTCAAACTCTGAACCTGAGACCTCTTGCATTACCGGACAACCTTGAGGGCCTTTTTTAAACTCAACTCTGGCGCAAACCAACTTGGTTAATTGCGATCCCAAGCCGGTAAATCTCTTGGTGAGTACCGACCAATCCCGCTTACCGCCTTCTTCATGACTGCTGGAGGAT
>JAGVOR010000024.1 GCA_020052635.1 Candidatus Omnitrophota bacterium | reverse complement strand
TTTTTGCTCTTAAGAAAACGCCTTAAGCAGTACCAAAGAAGCTTTTTTTCCCTTAAACCGTGGTTATTGATCGGTGCCGTATTTTTCGGGGGATTATATTTTTTGAATGCTAAATATGACCGTGAGGAGTTTATCCGTTATGCTACCTTGTTTAAGGGGAGAGAGTCTGTGCAGTTGGATATCGGCCGCGCCTGGAAGTGGCTGGATGAGCATACCGCTGAAGGAAAAAATATCGCTTATACCGGCAGGAGCGAGTTTTACCCGCTATTCGGCAGCCGGCTGAAGAATAACGTAGTTTATGTTTCGCTGAATGATAAACCGCCGCTGGCGCATTATTATGCTGACGGCCTTTACCGTAGAGAAAAGAATTATCAGTATTGGCTAAACAATTTAACCCGGGAGCGTATGGATTATTTATTTGTTGCGCTGCCGCATAAATTGAATAATGAATCTAGCGACCCGGCTAAATTTCCCATTGAAGATGATTGGGCGCTGCAGCACCCGGAGTCATTCGAGCCGGTTTACCGTAATTCTTTAGCCAGGATATACAAAATTTTACCCGGTACCAATAATACCGATTAAGCCGCTATTTAAAGCGCTCAAGAGATGAAAAAAATATTATTAATTTTATCGCTAATTCTAATTTTAGCCGCTTCTTTTGCCTTATGGCTTTTTCCCCGCTATACCGTGCCGATTTTGATGTACCATAATATTGGCAATGAGAGCGGCAGCTTCTATGTCAGCCCAGGTAATTTCTTAAGACAGATGAAATACCTTAAAAATAACGGCTACCGGGTGATCACCCTGGATGAGCTGGTTGGGAATATCCGGGATAAAACCCCGCTGAGAAGCCGCCGGCAGGTAGTGATTACTTTCGATGACGGTTACCGGGATAATTTCCAATACGCTTACCCGGTGTTGAAAAAATTCGGATTTCCGGCGACGATATTTGTGGTTACCGATTTGGTCGGCAAAGGCAGAAATGGGCAGGGCAAAGAGTTTGCCAGCTGGGAAGAGATTAATATAATGTCGCAAGACGGCATTGCGATCGGTTCCCATACTAAAACCCATTTTAATTTTGCCGGGGGCATGGATGAACAAAAGGCGATCGAGGAGCTGGTTAGCTCTAAGCGTATAATCGAGGAAAAAATAGGTTTACCGGTTGAGTATCTTTGCTATCCTTCCGGCAGTTTTAATGATCGCACTAAAGAGCTTGCTTTACAGGCAGGGTATAAAGGCGCCTGTTCCACTAACCGCGGATTCGTCAAGCTTAACCGCGATAGATATGAACTTAAACGGATTAAAGTAACAAATTCGGATACGCTTAAGCCATTTAGCTTCTGGGCTAAGCTGTCCGGTTATTATACGGTTTTTAAAAAGGATAAGAAGCCATACTAGCCAAGGAGAGTGTAGTGCAAAAATTTATTCAAGTTGTCGGTAAAATTAATTATTGGATGCTGATTCTGTTGCCGTTTTCCGTAGCAATCGCCCCGGGGCCTGCCAATACCGTGATCGGGATTATGATCGGGACATTTCTGGTTGAAAAGCTATTAAAACGGGAAAAGCCCACTGGCGTTGCCTGGCCGCTTTTGCTCTTTGGGATATTTATGCTGGCCGGATTACTTTCATTTATCAACTCGGTTGATTGGCATGCCAGCTTTAAAGGCCTCACTAAATTATTGAAGTCTTTGATGATCTTTTTGGTCTATAGCCAGCAGGTTAAAGATCGGCGGCATTTCATAAAAATCGCTGTGGCTTGCGCTGGTGCCATTACCTTGACCGGCCTGGATGCGTTTTGGCAGTTATTCTCGGGAAAAGATTTTATCCGCGGCAATGCCCTGCAGGGGGCGATCGGTCTGCCCCGGGCGACGGCAGCTTTTCCCGGCTGTAACGCGCTGGGGATTTACCTGACCGCTTTAACTCCCCTGGTTGCCGGGTTAGTTTTATTCTATAATTCGCTCAAAGCGAGGGTGTTTTTTTCCGTCGCGGCGCTCATCGGCTCAGCCGGGATCTATCTTTCGTTATCACGCGGCGCGGGACTAGGGCTCTTTGTCAGCCTGCTTTTTTTAAGCCTGATCAAAAAAAATAAAATCATTATCGGCGGGCTTTTACTGGTGCTGGCAGTTTATCCTCTGGTGATGCCCGGTAATATCAAGGCCTGGGTAAAAACCCGCAATAATAATCCGTTACTGGTATTAATTGATCCGGCCAGGATAACGATCTTCGAAAATACAATTAACATGATTAGCCAGCATCCGGTGATCGGCGTGGGGATTAATACTTTTTCCAAAAATTACGGTAAATATAAAACTCAGCATGCCGAGGCCAGATTTAAAACTTCGGATACTTATTATGCGCATAATAATTTCCTGCACCTGGCCGGGGAGATGGGGTTGTTGGGGGTTTTAGCATTTTTCGCTTTTTTGTTTTTTGTGTTTAAAGCGGCTTGGCTGGCTTTTAAACGCCATACGGATCCGTTTTTAAAAGCTTTGTCCGTAGCGGTATGCGCGGGGATCCTTGCTTACCTGGTTAACGGTTTTACCGAAACCAGCCTCTATCATTCAAGGCTAGTGATGATTTTTTGGTTCTTGATCGGTTTAGGTCTGGCTTTAGCCAGGGGGCTCAAAGCAAAAAACGCGGATATTTTAAAGGAGAAGTGATTTAAATGATTTCAGTAATTGTGCCGGTGCATAACCAGGAAAAAACAATTCAAGCGCAAATCGAGCGGCTTTACAGCCTGGGGGTAGCAAAAGAAATTATCGTGGTTAACGACGGTTCCCAGGATAATACCGCAGCAGTCTTAAGGGGGCTTTCTTGCGGTGGATTGAAGGTGATCCATCATGTGAGTAACCGCGGCCCAAGCGCAGCGGTGCGTACCGCCTTAGAGCATACCAGCGGTGATTTTATTTTTATCCCCAACGGTAATTTGGAGGAAAACCCGGATAATTATCTTAAGCTCTTAGCGGCGATTAACGGTTCGGGGGCCGATATTGTCCTGGGGGCTCGCAGTACCCCGCCGCATCAAGGCAGCCGCTTGCAGCAGGCTAAAAATTATTTTTTAGCCAAGATATTAAATATTGTTTGGGGAGTCAGGCTGGATGGCTGGTTTAGCCATTTCCAGCTGATCCGGCGCGCCAGCCTATTGGATTTATCCCCGCAGCTCAAAGGTTCAAATATCGCATTTGAAATTATAATCAGGGGATTAAGAAAAAAGATGCGGGTAGCGGAGGTGTTCATTACCGATGATTAAGAATATTCTTGTTATACGCTCCGACCGGTTCGGTGAGTTTTTATTGAATATTCCGGCAATCCGCGCTTTAAAAGATGCTTATCCGCAAAGTGTATTGACTTTAGCGGTCAATGCGCAAGTTTGTGAACTGGCCGCCCGAGGATTAGAGTGGGCCGACCGGGTTTTGGATTGGGATCAAATTAAAGGTTCGCTTGGAAAATATAAGTTTGACCTGGCGGTAGTCTTAAATCCCACTAAAGAGGCGCACCAGAAGATTTTTTGGGCGCATATTCCGGTAAGGCTGGGGTATGCCCGCAAATGGGGTATTTTGTTGACGCATAAAATGAAGGATACTAAGCATCTGGGTAATCGTCATGAGGTAGAGGCTAACCTGGAGTTAGTGGGATTATTGGGGGTGAAGCCTTCCAGCCGAAAGCTGGAGATCAAAGCAGATGATAACCTGTATAAATATTTTATTAACCAGAAAATCGTAATTATTCATCCTTTTACCAGTGACCCGCTCAAGCAGTGGCCGTTTGAGAGGTTTGAAGAGCTGGCCTACCGGATCAGGACCGAACTGGATTTAAAGGTAGTGATGGTTGGTAAGACCGAAATTAAGCCCGAGTTAGACAGCCGGATTATCAATATGATCAATCAGACTACTTTGACCGAATTAGCTGCCGTTTTAAAGCGCGGCAGTGTTTTAATTACTGCCGATAGCGGGCCAATGCATTTAGCGGCCTGCGTCGGTACTTCGGTTATCGCTTTATTCCGGAATGATCTGCCGGGTAAAACGGCCAGGCGTTGGGGCCCTTGGGGCAATGGGCATCGGGTACTGGAAAAAGCAAATTTAAGCGAAATCACGGTGGATGAGGTTTTTAATCAGGCAAAGGAGGTGTTAAAATAGATGAATTACGCGGTCATTTTAGCCGGGGGAGTAGGCAGCAGATTCTGGCCGTTTTCCCGAGAGCTTGAGCCTAAGCAGTTTATGAAAATCATCGGCCAGGAAAGTTTGCTCCAGTCGACAGTCATGCGCTTGAAAGGCATCGTTGATCCTGCGCGGACCTTCATTATTACGAATCGGACTTATTTTTATGAAGCCAAAGCCCAAATTGCGAAATTCCGTATTCCGGAGGCCAATATTATTTTAGAACCGCAAGGCAAAAATACCGCTCCGGCCATCGGTTTATGCGCTAAATTAATCAGCCGGTTGGATAAAAACGCGGTATTGTTAGTTTTACCTGCCGATCATTACATTAAAAATACGTTAAATTTCAGAAAGACAATTAAAAAAGCTATTCAGTGCGCCAGCCGAAATTTTTTAGTCACTTTGGGCATTAAACCTCATGGGCCGTCAGTAGGGTATGGTTATATCAAGGTAGGTGCCAAAAGAGACGGTTATTGGGAGGTGGAAAAATTTCTGGAAAAACCAGGGCTGGACAAAGCCAAGACATATTTTAAAAATAAATATTTTTATTGGAACAGCGGGATGTTTATCGGTAAGGCTTCGGTTTTTCTGGAGGAGATTAAAAGATACCTGCCCAGTTTATTTGCTAACCTTCAATTAATTAATTCTGTCGATGATATCGCGAAAGTCTGGCGGCGAGTTGCGCCGGTTTCGATCGATTACGGGATTATGGAGCACTCCCGGCGCATTGCGCTGGTGGCAGCTGATTTTTACTGGACAGACCTGGGTAGTTGGGAAGCTTTGTCGGAAATTTT